>DATNPP010000326.1:0-11353 GCA_036703175.1 Oscillatoriaceae cyanobacterium | reverse complement strand
GTGTTATATGCGTGAAAAAGAAGCCCGCATTCCCGAGGGAATGCGGGCTTCTGCTTCAAACGTTACCGTTTGGCCGGCGCGGCCGACGGCTGGGGCAGCGCGCCGGGGCCGACGCCGAGCATCTTGGCGAGATCGTCCGGCTTCGAGCTCTTGGACAGCGCGTCCTCAAAGCTGATCTGCTTGTTCACGTAGAGCTCGCGCAACGCCATCTCCAGCGTCTGCATGCCGTACTTGTTGCCGGTCTGGATGCTGGAGTAGATTTGCGCCGTCTTGCCCTCGCGAATCAGGTTGCCGATGGCGGGCGTGACGATCATGATTTCCTGGGCCATCACGCGGCCCTTCTTGCCCGGCTCGAGGTTCGCGCGCGGCACGAGGCACTGCGAGCACACCGCCACGAGCGAGCCCGAGAGCTGCACGCGGATCTGCTGCTGCTGGTGCGGGGGGAACACGTCCACGATACGGTCGACGGTCTGCGAGGCCGAGCTGGTGTGAAGCGTTCCGAACACCAAGTGACCGGTCTCGGCGGCCGAGAGCGCCAGTCGGATCGTCTCGAGGTCACGCATTTCACCAACCAAGATGACGTCGGGATCTTCACGGAGGGCCGCTTTCAGCGCCGCGTCGAACGAGCGGGTGTCGGCGTGCAGCTCGCGCTGGTTCACCAGGCTCTGCTTGGACTGGTGCACGAACTCGATCGGGTCTTCGATCGTCAGAATGTGCTCGGCGCGCGTCGAGTTGATGTGGTCGATCATCGCGGCCAGCGTCGTCGATTTGCCCGAGCCGGTGGGGCCGGTGACGAGCACCATGCCGCGCGGCTTGTGCGTCAGCTCGGAGATGATCGGCGGCATGTTCATGTCTTCGAGGCGCGGCGCCTTCGAGTTGATCGTACGCAGCACGGCCGCGTAGGAGCCCTTCTGCTTGAAGGCGTTCACACGGAAGCGCCCCAGGCCGACCACGCCGTAGGAGCAGTCCAGCTCGAAGGTCTGCTCCAGCTGCTTGCGCTGCTCGTTCGAGAGGATGCTGAAGATCAGGCGCTGGGTGTCCTCACCCGTGAGCGGCTCGTAATCCGTCTTGGTCAGCTTGCCGTTGATGCGAACGATCGGCGGCACGCCGGTCGAGAGGTGCAAATCCGAGCCGTCGCGGTCGAACACGAGCTGAAGCAGCTCTTCCATGTACATAGGGCGTGGTCTCCTTTATCCGGCGAAGAGGAATCAGGCGCCGACCGGCGTGAAGGGCGTGCCGCAGTTGGGACAACCGCGCCAGCCATCCTCGATCTTGGTGTGGCACTTGATGCACAGGTTCTTGAGGTTGGCGGCGCAGAACGGGCACTTCACGAAGTCGTCGCCGACCTCGTTGCGGCACTGCGGGCAGAGCTTGGCGGCGCCCTCGTCCGAGAAGCACACGCGAATGACTTCTTCGATGTCCGTGTAGCCCTGCATCGCGAGCTTGAGGGCGTAGTCCTTGAGCTGGATCATGCCGCTCTGCTTGGCGGCGTAGCGCACCATCGTGGCGTTGCCGCCGCGCGCGACCACCTCGCGAAGCGTGTCGCTCATCTTCATGATCTCGTACACGCCCATGCGGCCCGAGTAGCCCTTGACGCAGTCCGGGCACCCGTCCGTATTGTGCTTGAACATCAACAGCGGCTGGGTGGGGTCGTACTTGAGGCTCACGAAGTCGATCGTGGCCTGGTCCGGCGTGTACTGGATGCGGCACTTCGGGCAGAGCTTGCGCACCAGGCGCTGGGCGATGACGCCGATCGTCGCGGCGGCGGTCAAGAAGCCTTCCACGCCCATCTCGTCGAGACGCATCATGGCGCCCGGCGCGTCGTTGGTGTGCAGGGAGGTGAACACCAAGTGGCCCGTCAGCGCGGCTTCGATTGCGATCTTGGCGAGTTCCTTGTCGCGCGTCTCACCGATCAACATGATGTCGGGGTCTTGCCGCAAGAAGGCTTTCAGAATGCGCGCGAAGGTGTAGCCGATGTCGGGCTTGGCCTGGCACTGCGTGATGCCCGCGCAGTCGTACTCGATCGGATCCTCGGCGGTCGAGATGTTCACGTCCGGCGTGTTGCGATTGGCGAGAATCGAGTAGAGCGTCGTCGTCTTGCCCGAGCCCGTGGGGCCGGTGACGAAGATGATGCCGAACGGGCGGTTGATCATCTCCATGACGGTCTTGTAGTCCTGCTCGAAGATGAACAGCTTGTCGAGCGGCACGCCGGTGTTCGTCTTGTCCAGAATACGCATGCAGATCTTCTCGCCGTACTTCGAGGGCAGCGAGCTCACGCGGAAGTCGATCTCCTTGCCCTGGAACCTGACGCTGATGCGGCCGTCTTGCGGCAGGCGCTTCTCGGCGATGTCGAGGTTGGACATGATCTTGTAGCGCGACACGAGCGCCGGCAGAATCTTGACGGGCAGCTCCATCTGCTTGTGCAGCACGCCGTCTTGCCGGAAGCGCACGATGATGCAGGCCGCCTGCGGCTCGATGTGGATGTCCGACACCTTGCGGGCGTTGCCGAGGGCGTTGGTCAGAATCGTGTTCGCGAGCTTGATGATCGGCGCCTCGTTGGCCGAGCGCTCGAGGTCGTGGAGGTTGCTCTCTTCTTCTTCCTCTTCCTCGACGTCGAGGTCGTCGCCGCTCAGCGAGGAGAGCAGGTCGTCGAGGTTCGCGGCCTGAATCTGGTCCACCTCGACCTTGAACTGGCTCTCCAGGAAGGCGAAGTACTCGTCTTCCGTGATGATGACCGGCTGCACCGCGACGCCCTTGAGCAGAAAGCGCACGTCGTCGATCGCGATCAGATTGGTGGGATCCACCATCGCGAGGGTCAGGCGGTTGTTGGCGAACTGAATCGGAATGATCTGGTGCTGACGCACCAGGTTCTCCGGCACCATCTTGAGCACTTCGGGCGCCACCTTGATCTTGCGCAGATTGACGTAGCGCAGACCGTATTGCAGCTCGAGGGCGTCCTTGATGCTGGCCTCGGAGATGTAACCCTGCTTGATCAGGATCATGCCGAGAGACTCTTTGGTCTCTTTCTGGATCTCGACGGCCTTCTTGAGCTGGGCCTCACTGATGAGATTGGCGTTGAGGAGGATTTCCCCCAACTTCATTTTGACGAGTGCCATACCGAGTGTCCTCCAATTCCACCGTCAGGACCAGTTGCGTGGCGTGACGCCTCAGGCGCGCCCCAGTGCGCCGCCGATGGCCGCCAGTACGGCCGTCTCATCCATCGTTTGGCCGTCTTTCGAGATTACCACTAAGATACCCATGTCGGCCGCGGTCATTAACATGGCGCCGCTTGCCGTCTCGAGCAGCATGCGCCGCAGCTCGCCGTGCTGCATCTTGCCGAGCTGCTGGCTGTTGCCCGCGAACAGGCTGCACGCCTGGGCGCCGAGGTAGTCGCGATCGACGTCCGCGGGCAAGGTGGTGGCGATGATCAGCCCGTCGTGCCCGACGAGCAGGCTGCCGCCCACGCCGGGCGCGCGGTCGATCGTGCCCAGTAGCGCCCGCAAGTCCTGTCCCTGTGACAACACCAGGCGCTCGGCGGGCGGGCGTGGGCCCACGGGCGCGCGCTGCGGCAACGGCGCGGGCGCCTCCAGAATCGGCTCCGGGGGCGCGAGCGGCATCGGCTCGGGCTCGGGCGCGGCGAACAGCGGCTCGGGCACCGGCTCGGGTTCCGGCACGCTCAGGTCCGGCGCCGGCTCCATCGCGGGCATGCTGCCTATCTCGAGGCCCGAGAACAGGGCGTCGAGAGAGGTGTCGAGTGCCTCGTCGCTGAAGAGCTTTCCGGCGGCCGGTTCGGTCGCCAACGGGGCGACAGGGGCCTTCTCGCCGAAGAAGTTGGGCAGATCCGGCGCGCGATCCTCCGGAAACAGCGGCTCGAGCGGCGGTGGCGCGTAACCCGCGGCGGCGGCCGCCTCGTAGGAGTTGGGATCGTATTCGTAGTCCTCGGCCGGCGCCTCGGCGATCGCCATCTCGACTTCTTGCGCGTAGGCGTCCTGGAAAGACGGCTCCGCCCGCTTGGGGCGCGCCGCGCCCTTGCGACGCCGACCCTTTTTCTTCTTGCCTTGCGGCACGCCGAAGCTGCCCAGCAGCACGGACAGGAAGTCTTTCTTGGGGGTCGGTTTGCGCCCGGCCATGGTCTCTCCTACTACGGGCTCGCCTCGAATGGCGCGGCAAGCCGAGGGGCTTGTACCCCGCGCGCGTCAGCGACTAACCCCGCAGGGTCGCTCCATGCCGCTCTTTGAGGCGCTCGAGAATGCGCTGCTGCGTCGGCTCGACGTCCTCGACCGACAGGGTGCGATCGCCCGCGCGGTAGACCAGGCTGAAGCCCAGGCTCACGTGGCCCTCGGGCACCTGGGCGCCCTCGTAGCGATCGAAGAGCGCGGCGCGCTCGAGCAGCTCGCCGCCCGCCTCGCGGATCGTGTCGAGCAGCGCGTTCGCCGGCGTCTCGTTGCTCACGAGCACCGCGAGGTCGCGCAGCGTCGCCGGGAAGCGGCTGAAGGGCTGGAAGCGCACGCGCTCGGGCGGCTTCTTCGCGAGCTTGCTGAGATCGAGCAGCCACGCGCTCGCGGCCGCGCCGCTCGGCAGGTCGTAGGCCTCGGCCACGCGCGGATGCAGCTCGCCGACGAGGCCCACGACCTCGCCGTCGACGAGCACCTCGGCGCTGCGGCCGGGATGCAGGGTCGGGCACTGGTCGGTTTCGCGGAAGCTCAAGCGGCCTTCGACCTCGAGGCCCTCGACGAGCAGCTCGACCAGGCCCTTGGCGTAGTAGAAGTCCGCTTTCAGGGGCGCGGGCGTGTGCTCGACGAGCCACATGCCCTCCCAGACGGTCGCCATGAGCGCGCCGCCGACCCAAAGGGTCTCTTGCGTGTTCTCGCCCTCGCCCGTCAGCTCGTAGCTGCGGCCGAGCTCGAAGATGCCCAGACGGCTCTGGCCCTGGTAACGGTTGTAGCGCAGCACTTCGAGCAAACTGGGCAGCAGCGAGCTGCGCATCACGGAGAGGTCGCCCAGCGGATTCGCCAGGCGCACGTGCTTCGCGTGCTTGATGCCCGCCGTGGCCTCGGCTTGCGGGCTCGTGAGCGAGCTCGTGACCACTTCGCTGAGGCCGCTGCGCGTGGCGATCGCCCGCGCGCGCGCCGACAGCACGTCGATCGCCGGCTGACTGGGACGCTTCACCACGGGCGGCAGCGAGGCCGGAATGCGATCGTAGCCGTAGTGGCGGCCCACTTCCTCGACCAGGTCCGCCTCGCGCTTCACGTCGTGGATGCGCCAGCCGGGCACCGTGACGTCGTAGCTGTTCAGCTCGAACACGCCGTCCGTGTGGCGCGCGAGCTGGAAGCCGAGGGCCTTGAGAATCCGCTCGACTTCTGGATTGGGCACGTTGACGCCCAAAAGCCGCTCGATTTGATCGAGGCGGAAGGTGAAGGTCGGCGCCGGCGGCCAGCCCTGGCGGCGCGCTTCTTGCAGCCCGCCCACGGGATTGCCGCCCGCGAGCTCGAGAATCAAATCGCGGCACAGCTCGAGCGCGTAAAGCGTCGCTTGCGGATCGACGCCGCGCTCGAAGCGGTAGCTGGACTCGGTCGAGAGGCCCAGACGGCGGCTCGTCATGCGCACGCCCTGCGGCTTGAAGTAGGCCGCCTCGAGGAAGAGGTCCGTCGAGCTCTCGTCGACCTCGGCGTCCTTGCCGCCCATCACGCCGGCCACGACGAGCGCGCGATCGCCGTCGGCGATCACGGTGTCCTCGGCCGTCAGCTTGCGTTCGACGCCGTCGAGCGTCACGAGCGTCTCGCCCGCGCTGGCGGGGCGCACGTTAATGGTGCGGCCGTGAATCTTGGCCACGTCGAAGGCGTGCAGCGGCTGGCCGGTGAGCAGCATGACGTAGTTCGTCACGTCGACCACGTTGTTGATCGCGCGCATGCCGGCGCCTTCGAGGCGCTTCACCAGCCACTCGGGGCTCGGGGCGATCTTCACGCCCGAGATGCCCAGGCCCGCGTAGTACGGCGCGCGCTCGGCGTCCACGCTGCCCAGATGCACGGGCGACTCGCCGGTGAGCGGCAGCACCTTGGCTTGCGGCAGCTTGAGGCTCGTGCCCGGAATCGCGACCGCGAGCTCGCGCGCGAGGCCGATCGCCGAGAGACAATCCGGCCGGTTCGCCGTGACGGCCACGTCCAGCACCAGCTCGCCGAGGCTCATCGCCTGGGCGATGGGCGCGCCGATGCTCGCGTCTTCGGGCAGAATGTGCACGCCGTCGATGCCCGGCGGCAAGCCCAGCTCGACCAGCGAGCAGTACATGCCGAAGGACTCGACGCCGCGCAGCTTGGCCGCGTTGATGGCCTTGTTGCCCGGCAGCACGGAGCCCACGAGCGCGACGGGAATCTTGTCGTTCAGCTGAACGTTCTGCGCGCCCGTGACGATCTGCAGCGGCTCGCCCGTGCCGACGTCGGTCTGGCAGATGCGCAGCTTGTCGGCGTCGGGGTGCGCGCCGATCGCGACGATCTTGCCGACCACGACGGTTTCGAGGCCGGGGGCGTGCGATTCGAGACCCTCTATTTCGAGGCCCACGCGCGTCAGCGCGTCGCGCATCTCGATGGGCTCGACGGGTTTGGAAAGCAGTTCGTTCAGCCAGGAAACCGGCAGACGCATCGGGGAGCTCCTTTGAATGCCCGGATCGGATTCCGGGCCTCCTCTATCCCTCCCCCCTCGAGGGGGAGGGCAGGGTGGGGGGCAATCGCGAGCCCGGATGGCTCGCGTTCCTCAAAGTCAGAACTGGGACAGGAAGCGGTAGTCGTTCTCCCAGAAGTGGCGAATGTCGTTGATGCCGTAGCGAATCATCGCGACGCGCTCGATGCCCAATCCGAAGGCCAATCCCGTGACCTTCTCGGGATTGTAGTTGACGGCCTCGAGCACGTTCGGATGCACCATGCCGGCGCCCAAAAGCTCGATCCAGCCCGAGTACGAGCAGGTGCCGCAGCCCTTGGACTTGCAGAACGGGCACTCCACGTCCACTTCGGTGGACGGCTCGGTGAACGGGAAGTAGCTGGGGCGGAAGCGCACCTTGCGATCGCGCCCGAAGAGCTCCTGGCAAAAGGCGATCAGCAGCCCCTTGAGGTGGCCGAAGGTCGTGCCCTCCTCGATCATGAGGCCCTCGAGCTGGTGGAAGATCGGGTAGTGGCGCTTGGTGATCTCGTCGCGGCGGTACACGCGGCCCGGCATGATCAGTCGCAGCGGCGGCTCGCGGCGCTCCATGGCGCGAATCTGCACCGAGGAGGTCTGCGTGCGCAGCAGATGCCCGCCGGGCAGGTAGAAGGTGTCTTGCATGTCGCGCGCCGGATGGTCGGCGGGCGTGTTGAGGGCCGTGAAGTTGTGCCAGTCGTCCTCGATCTCGGGGCCCTCGGCCAGTTGGAAGCCGTAGTAGGCGAAGAGGTCGATCAGTTCCTGCTTGACGGCGCTGACCGGATGCACGTGGCCGGGCATCAGATTGCGCGCGGGCAGCGAGACGTCGAGGCGCTCCTGCTTCAGCCGCTCGTCCAACGCCGCGGAGGACAACGCCGATTTGCGGGCGTTGTAGGCGGCCTCGAGGGCCTGCTTGCCCTGGTTGATGGCCTTGCCGACCGTGCCGCGCTCGGCCGGAGGCAGTTGCGGAATCTGGCGCAACAGCGCGTTGATCTCGCCGTGCTCACGGCTGAAATAGCGCAGGTACCACTCTTCGAGCGCGGCGAGCGTGCCGGCTTGCGACAGCTGCGCCTCCGCGTCCTTGAGTACCTGTTCCATCGCGACCTGGTTCATGGCCAACTCCTCAAAAAGAAGGGAATAGGGGTGCGCCGCACTCCCTATTCCCTCAAAAGCCTGCTTCCTTACTCGATGACGTAAGGCATCAGGGCGATGTCGCGCGAGCGCTTGATCGCAGCCGTGAGGCCGCGCTGATGCGACGCGCAGTTGCCCGTCACGCGGCGCGGCAGGATCTTGCCGCGCTCGGTGATGTACTTCTTCAAGCGGGCGACATCCTTGTAATCGATGAAGGTCACCTTGTCGGCACAGAAGGTGCAGACCTTGCGACGCTTCACACGTCCGGCCTTGCCGCCGGAAGAAGGTCGAGCCATTGGGAATACCTCGCTAAACCGCTAAGCGGTCACTCTACTTAGAAGGGAATCTCGTCGTCCAAATCCGCGGCCGGCGGCGGGGGCGCAGCCGGCTTGCGCGCGGGGGCGGCGGAGACGGGTTCGGGCTCTTGCTCGAACTCGGGCTCCTCCATCACCCTGGCGGCCCCGGAAACCGGGGACACCGCGCTGGCTTCAATCTCGACCGTCTTGCGACGCTGGCCGTCCTTCTCGTAGGAGCGCGTCGAGAGACGCCCTTCCACGACCACGAGCGCGCCCTTTTGGACGGTCTCGTTGACCTTCTCGGCCAGCTGTCGCCAGGTGACGACGCGCATGTAGTCGGTGATCTCGGGCCCGCCCTCTTGACGAGGCGGCCGCGTCACCGCGAGCGAGAAGGTGCAGGTCGGAACGCCGTTGGGGGTCATGCGGAACTCGGGGCCCCGCGCGATGTGTCCCATGACGCTGATGTGATTGATGCCCATGGATTCGAACTCCTTGAGGCCTAGGCCTCTTCCTGACGGATGATCAGGTGACGGATCACGTCGTCGTTCAAACGGAAGAGTCGCTCCAACTCAGTGATCTGAGCGGGATCGGCCTTGAACTCGGTCAGGACGTAGAACCCGTCCTTGAAGTCCTTCACCTCATAAGCGAGGCGCTTGCGGCCGCGCTTCTCGGTCTTGTCGACCGAGCCGCCGACACCGGCGATCTGGTCGTCGACCTTCTTGGCGACAGCGTCGACGCTGTCTTCGTCGAGCGTGGGCTTGACGATGTACATGGTTTCGTAGTTCCGAAGCATAGTTTCACCTCCCTCCGGACATCTGCGTGATGGCCCCCGGCGATTCGGAATCACAGGAGCAGGGAAGAATGAGGGGCGCGCCCCTCCACGCTTGCGCGTGAAGTTTCAGGCTATCATAAGACAGCCTTAACCGCAAGGGCGCAGGAGGGCGCGATCGCCCCGTTCGTCCGGATTTTGGAGAAAGCCATGCGCCGCCTGTTCTTGCTTGCTGCTCTCTGCGCCCCCTTGTTGCTCGCGGGCTGCGATCTGCCGACTACGATCGGCTTGAATCCCGACGGCTCGATCAACGTCGGCGGCAGCGGAAGCGGGACGGGCATTCAGATCACGGCCGAGAACATCGACCCCAGCGAGAAGACCGTGCCCGAGGGCGCGCAGGTGCAGCTCTCGGTGAGCACGGATCCGCAGGCCACGAGCTACCAGTGGAGCGCGAGCGGCGGCGACCTCTCCAGCACGTCGGACGCGTCGGTCGTCTGGACGGCGCCCCATGCGCCCGGCAACTATCACGTCGACGTGACGGTCTCGGACGGCTCGAGTCAGAACAGCGCGGAGATGCTGTTCACGGTGCCCTAGAGGTTTCCGAGCAGCACGATCGGCCCCGTGGGTTGCGGCATGCCGCCCGCGGGCTCTACCGAGACGGCGGCGGCCTTGGGCGCGCCCGTCGACGTGGGCAGCTCGGCGCGCATCAAGATTCCGTCCGGATCCTTGCCGAGCGTGCCCAAACTGAGCTTTTGCTTGCCCGTGATCGCCCAGAGCTGGTAAGTCTTGCGGCCCTGAAGCGGCGGCAATCCGAAGAAGCTGATCAGCCAGGCATGGCGCTCGGGGCTCCAGAACAGGCGCGCCTGCGCACCGGGTGCGCCCGATTGGCCGGCGAGCGAGGCGACCTCGAGATCCGGCGTTTGAAGCACGGCCAGACGCCCCAGTTGGGCGGCGTTCACCGCGGTGAGCGTCGCGTTTTTCGCCTCGGCTTCATGCAACTGGCGCTGCGACTGCGCGAGCAGCACCAGGCTCGCGAGCAAGCCCAACGCCAGCAACATGCAGGCGGCGACGAGCGATCGCGGCGCGGCGGCCGGGCGGACGCGCCGCAACACGCGGGCCTTGAGGGCGGGATCCGGCGTGGCCGGCGGCGCGCCGTAGGCCAGCATGCTCGCCGCCTCGCGCAACTCGGCCAGGCGATCGCGGCACGCGGGGCAACCGTTCAGATGGGCGTCGAGGTCCCGCCGCTCGTCGCCCGGCAGGGCATCCAGGGCGGCGAGGGCGACGAGGTCTTGAATGTCGTCACACGTCATCGCATTCCCTCACCGAGGCCCAGCGCGTCGCGGAGCTTGCCGAGCCCCGAGCGAACGCGCGTCTTGATGGTGCCCAGGGGCTCGCCCGTTCGCGCCGAGACCTCGGTGTGGCTCAGGCCCTCATAATACACGAGTTCGAGCGTGCTGCGCTGCTGCGGCGAGAGCGCGTCGAGCGCCTCGCGCACGGCCTGCCGGCGCTCGGCAATCAAGGTGATCGCCTCGGGATCGGCTTCCGTCGGGGTCCCATGAAGCTGGGCCTGTTCTTCGAGCGCGCTCGCGATCCGCTCTGAGCGTTGACGGCCACGCAGGCGGTCCAGCGACCGGCTGCGCGCCATCACGAGCAGCCAGCTGTCTACCCGGCCACGCGCCTTGTCGTAGCGCGCCGCACTGTTCCACGCTTGGGAGAACACTTCGAGCACGACCTCTTCGGCCTCCTCGCGCACCCCGAGCATGCGCCACGCGAGACTGTACACCACGCCGGCGTAGCGATCGTAGAGGCGCGCCATCGCCCGCGCGTCGCCGCGTGCGAGGCGCGCCACGAGGGCTTGTTCGTCTATTTGCTCTTCGAGCGCCATGCGGGTGTGAATTCCGAATGCGGCGGCGGGGGAGGCGTGACCCGACTATACGGAGAGCAGACAAGCAGGTCAACCTTGTCCGATCAGCTGAGCGCCACTTCGACGGGGCGCGATTGGGACCCGCCGAGCAGCGGCAGCCGTTTCTCGTAGCGGCGGCGCGTGCGCTCCAGCGCATCCGAGACGCCGTGGAAGCCCTCGAGGCCCGGCAACTGGCCCATGCGCGCGTCGATTTCGCGCACGATGGCCTGGCCCTCTTCGTCGCCGAAGAGCATGTAGCCCACGGCGTCGACCTCGTTCTTCGAGCGGATGTCCGCGCCGACGGGCTCGAAGAAGCGCCGGATCAGCGTCGAGACGAGCCGGGCGGTACTGGGATCGGCCAGGCGCGCCTGCGCTTCCTGGTAGTAGAAGGCGAAGTGGCGGCGCTCGTCTTTCATGATCCGCGTGAGCAGCGTCTTGAGGATCGGGTGCTCGGTGCGCCGAATGATCCGCAGATAGCCCTCGGCGGTCGCCAGCTCGTTGGTGGCGCCCCAGGCCATGTGCACGCCGATGAAGCGCGCCCCCGCCCAGCGCGACAGAAGCGTCTGACCGATCAGAAAGAGATGCGCC
>DATNPP010000323.1:0-8519 GCA_036703175.1 Oscillatoriaceae cyanobacterium | reverse complement strand
CAGGCGCTCAGGAAGAAGCCGAGAACAGCGAGCCCCAGCTTGAAACCGTCCTTGCGCGCGCCCTCTATCCGCTTCCTCATGGGTGAAATTCTCCTCGAAACCGATGTCTACGACAAAGCGGGGCCATTGGCGCCCCAGTCCCGCTGCTTTCCTTCGGTCGGCTCCTACGGCGTGACCGTCTCGCTCGCGTCGAACACCACCTGGGCCGTGACGCCGTTCGAAGGATCCGGCTCGGAGATGAAGGTCGTCCGCGTCTTCATGACCTCCGGCGTGACCGGCAGCTTGAAGTAGCCCGCGTCGAAGTCCTCCGTCACACGTGCCGAAGCTTGCGTCGTGTGGACGTCGTTGACGTCGTCCGCACGCGTCTGATTGCCGATGCTCACGATCGAGAGGCCGCCGGGCACCGCCTGGATCAATTCGTCCGCAATGTAGACCTGGGCAATCGGGCTGGTCGCCTTCACGGCCACCAGCGCTTGATCCTGCCGGTTCGTGCTCAGCACCGTGATGGTAACGCCGAGCGTCAACTTGGGCGGCGTGCCGACCTCAAACTTGCCGCCGCCAATCTGTTGGCCGACGGAAAGCTTGCCGAAGTTAAAGCCCGCGTCGGCGATGAGCGCATCGCTCTCCTTGACCTCGAGCTCGCCTTTCGTCTGATAGACGCTCGTCGAGAGGCTGGGCGTCCCGCTGGCCTGTAGCGAACCCAGGTTGAAGGTGAACTGAGGCGCGAACTTGGTCGGCGCCTGCACGTCTTGCGGCGCCGTCCCCGCAAAGATATCCGCCACCGGCGCGGCACTCGGAAAATCCGAGAGCGCCGGTGGCGGAGCTTGGACGTTGGAAGGGATCAAGCTGCAGGCGGCTGACAATCCTGCTGCGCAAAGGACGCAAAGGGCTATCAGCCGCTGCAACGGAGGATTCATCCTACTTAAGCGTGACCGTCGAGGAGGCCTCGTCGCCCTCGGTTCCCGCCATCACGTAATCGACCTTCGTGCCGGAGTTCAGACTGGTGAACACGCCGGCGGCCGTGTTGAGCTGGGTGCTGATGCCGTCCGACACGAGGATGGCGTTTTGCACCGAATACACGGTGAGCAGGTAGTAATAGGACGAATCCTTGTAAATGTCGAACGTCGCCATGGTGGTGCCGCCCGTCGTCTTGATATGCCCCGACCAGAGGCTCTGACTGGCCGTCAGCGTCGTCCACGGCGTCACGGCCGTCGGCGAATTCGCGCCGGCAGTGCCGTCGACCGTCAAGGACGCGTTTTGGTTATTGCCCTTGGTCGTCCCGGTGCCGATCGTCGTAGGAAGCGCACCGCTCACCGTCGTCGTGCCGGCAGACGAGCTAATCGGAATACGCGCCCAAATGCGGCCGATCTTTTCCGTCGTCTGAATCACGCTGGTCTGAAGGACGTTGGAGGTGGCCGTCGCGACCACGGTCGGCTTGAAGTCGGACGAATTCGTCGTGGCCTGCAGATCCCCGGTGTTGCCCGTGGTAACGAGATTCGGCGGGTTGAAAGGTTGGCCGGTGCCCGGCTGATTCCCGCTCGTGCTGACGGGATTGCTCAGGTCAATGGCAATCTTCGTCCCATCCGATTTGGTCAACGTGAGGCCTGGGTCATTCTGATCGTGATTGAGTGTGAGACTGCTGCCAATCAGTTGCAAGCCCGACGTATCCACGCTGTTGACCAGACTCGACTTGTTGTCGGAGATCGTCGTGAAGGTCGACGTCACAGCGCTGTCGATGTTACTGGAGACACCAGCGGCCGAAAGCGACGTGTTCAAGGCGCTGATAGCCGATTGCGGCAACATGCCCGACTTCGGATCGATGCTCTGGACGAGGCTCTTCGCCTCCGCGATGTGGTCGGGATTACTGTAATAGGTCACGAGGTTGCTCTGGACGGTCGCCATTTCACTCTTGATGTTCGCGATCACGGTCCGTTGCAAGTCAGGGCTCAACGCCGCCGCCATCAGGAAGAGCGAGTGCTCGATCTCGGCAACGGCCGTCGAGGCGGCATTAGCCGCGACTTCTTTGTCAGAGTCCGACACGTTCGCTTCCACGGTCACCGAATTTCCGTTGGTTCCGCTCAATGTGTAACCGGAGGTAGGGGAAGCATAGCCCTGCACCGCAATGTTGTATTGGCCCGAACCTCCGGCATTTTGGGCGACTTGGATCTCGAATGCCGCCGAAGCACCACCCGCGCTGTCGACCGGAAGGGACGTAAAGCCATTACCGGCGTCACCAGCGGTGACCTGCAATGCCACATAATTTCCTGCTCCAGCCGCCACCACGGAGGCACCGCCGATCGACACCACGCGCAGCGGTGCTCCCGTCACCGCATCGGTGACCCGCACACCCAGCGATTGAACCGCCAGGCCGCCAAAATCCGGATGAACATTGAAGGTGGCCGTTTGCCCCTGCCCTTGAGACACTGGCGGAGTATTCCCCGCAGCCGGATTGCCGCCCGGCAGGAAGTGCGCGGGCGTGCAGCCGGCCACCAGGGCGACGCTGAGCATGGCGGCCGCTAGGCCGGATTGGGCACGAAGGGTCCGCTTCTGCATGGGGGCAGGTCTCCTCATTTTGACTTTCCGCGGCGTTTCAACGATCCGCTTGGCGATTTGGCGTTCAGAGCCATCGTATTACGATGCTCGCTTGCAGGTCAATGAGCCGGATCACAATCGCCTTGCAGGAAAGCGGCATTTATGACAAATCGGCGTCACTCCCATCACGCGTTATACCCAGAATCAGACAACTGATACTTCGGGCGCCGGTTGCTTGATCGGCAGATCGATCGTGAACGTGGTGCCCTTGTTCACTTCGCTCGTCACGCCGATCTTGCCGTGGTGCGCCTCGATGATGTCCTTGACGATCGAGAGGCCCAAGCCCACGCCGCCCGTCACGCGGGAGCGGGCCTTGTCGACGCGGTAGAAGCGCTCGAAGATGCGCGGCAGGTCGATCGGCGGAATGCCGATGCCGCTGTCCACCACCCGGCAGCGCACGAGCTTGCCATCTGCCGCGGCCTCGACGTCGAGGCGCACCTCGCCGCCGGCGGGCGTGAACTTGATCGCGTTGTCCACCAGGTTGATCAGCACCTGCTGCAGGCGATCGCGATCCGCCTCGATCGACGGCACGTCCTCGGGGCAGGTGACGACCAGGCGCACGTTCGCCAGATTGGCGTGGTGCTGCAGCGTGCTCTCGACCTGCTCGGCGAGCGTCTGGAAGTCGAACTTGGCGAAATGCAGCACCGGCCTGCCCATCAAGTTCGCGACCGTCAGCAGTTCGTTGACCAGGCGCGTCAGGCGATCGGCTTCGCCCTGGATGTTGTTCAGGAACTTCGCGCGCATGCGATCGTCCTTCATGGCGCCCATGTGCAGCGACTCCGCGGCCATGCGGATCGCCGTGAGCGGCGTGCGCATCTCGTGGCTCACGTTCGCCACGAAATCCTGCTGCATGCTGCCCAGCTTGTACACCGGCGTCCAGTCGTGCACCGAAACGATCAGGCGATCGCCGTCCGGCATGGCCGTCACCGCCAGGGTGCGCCCCTCCCACCATTCGGGCAGAAACTCGCGCGTGATCGACTCGCCGGTCCGACGGGCCTCGGCGAACAACTCACGCACGCCGGCATCGGCGAGAAAGGGCTTGAGGCGTTCCTGCCCGTCTTCGATCGGCATGTCCGAGAGCGCCTGCTGGAATGCCCGGTTGTACGTCACGGGCTGGTCCTGCGCGTCGAGGATCAACAACCCGTCGTAGAGGGTCGGCTTGAGGGTGAACTCTTCTTTCTTGGCCATGACTATCCTTTCTCTCAGGCCGACGGCCCCGCCACGTTCTGGGCGATGGCGGCATAGCCGGACACGGATTGGATCAATTTCTCCACCGCCACGCGATCGAAGGGCGTCTGGGCGAAGCGCTCGTCGCCGGGCGCGTACCCCAGCGTCGTGAGGTTCTTGACGGTCGACAGATAGCCGCCGTCGGTCGCGAAGAGCCAGCGCCCGAGGCGCGGCTCCTGGCCGACCGCCTGCAACGCGCCGAGGGCCTGCTGGACCAGCGCGTGCGAGGAGTCCGTGATGAAGGGGTGCAACAACTGCGGCGCGCTCTGGCTCAAGCCCGTGTAGGCGGTCACGGCGCTCTGGCGCACGTGCACCTCGCCCTTGAACTCGGGATCCTGGGCGCTCAAACGATTGAGAATCGACTGCACCTGCCAGGTGGCCTCGTCGACCGACTCGCTGGGCAAAAAGCGACGATCGAGGGTCAGCGTGCAGCGGTCGGGAATCAACTCGGTCGAATCCGGCAGCGTGTGCATGGCCGTGACGGCGAGGGTCGAACGCTCCAGGTAAGGATGCGAGGGCAGGGCCGTCGAAAGCTCCTGGATGCCTTGCAGCACCGGCATCATCTTGTAAATGGCGTTGGAGCCGAGCCACGGCGCGCCGGCGTAGCAGGTGCGGCCGACGGTGCTGACGTTCAACTCGACGCGGCCACGGTGGCCCAGGTACACCTCGGTGTTGGTGGGATTGCCGAGCACGGCGAGATCGCAGTGCACACCGAGGCCCGGCAGCGTGCGATCCGCGAGGAAGCGCATTCCGAGGCTCGCGCGCTGGTGGTGCAGCACGGTCGCGCCGAGCACGAAGTCGCCCGCGAGCGGAACGCCCAGACGCTTGAGCAACGCGCCGGCGTAGACCATCGCCGCCAGGGCGGCCTTGTGGTCGCTCGCGCCACGGCCGTGCAGAAAACCGTCTTGCAGCTCGGCGCCGTAAGGGTCGAACTGCCACTGGCTGCGATCGCCCGCCTCGGCGCTGTCCAGATGCACGCTGAAGAGCACCGACGGCCCGGTTTGCGCGCCGCGAATGCGGCCGACGCAGTTGCCGAGCTCGTCGATCACCACCTGATCGTAGCCCAGCTCGCGCATCTTGCTCGCGAGCAGCTCAGCGAGCGCGCCCTCCTGGCCCGTCAGGCTGGGCGTGCGGATCAGCTCCTGCGTAAAGGCCACGATCTCAGAGCGCCAGCGCTCAGCCTGTTCGACCAGTTGCTGAGGGTTGATCTGCTCCAGCGGTTGCATTCAGGCTCCTTCCAGCGTTGCCGCGGGCATCATACCCAACTTGCTCGGCAATCAGGCGGCCGGGCCGAAGATCGCGGTCATGGCCGCCACGAACTCGGCGTTCTCCTCGGGGCGGCCGACCGTGACGCGGATGCAGTTCATGAGCGGCGAGCGCGAGAAGGGCCGCACGGCGATGCCGCGCGTGAGCAGACGCTCGGCAAGCTCCTCGCCGTTGAGCGTGGTGCCGACCAGCAGAAAGTTCGCGGCGCTCGGCCAGCTGACCACGTCGCGCACGCCCGACAAGGCCGCGCGCAGGGCCTCGCGTGCATGCACGGCCCCTTGCCAGTGATCGCGAAAGGCCGCCGGTCGCGCGAGCATCACCTGTCCGGCCAATAGCGCGGCGGCGCTCACGTTGTGGGGCGATCGCACCTTCTCCAATTCGGCCACCACGCGGGGGCTGCCGAGCAAGTAACCCAATCGGAAGGCCGCGGCGCACCAGGCATGGGAGAAGGAGCGCAACAGGGCCAAATTGTCGTGCTCTTCGAGCACGTCGGCCAGCGTGAGGCCGCTGTAGTCGATGAAGGACTCGTCGACCACCACCAGGCACGCGGTCTCGCGCACGATCGTCAGCAGCTCGTCCCGGCTGAACAGGTTGCCGGTCGGGTTGTTGGGGTTGCCGATCAGGATCACGCTGGCTTCTTGCAGCCGCGCGGTGGCGATGACCTGCTCGACGGGCAGCGTGAAGTCCGCGTTCAACATCACGGCCACGTGCTTGATGCCGAGGCACTGGGCCGTGAGGCCGTAAAGCGCATTGGTGGGCACGGGGTAGATCACGGTGCCGCGCAGGGCCCAGGCCATCAGCAGATGGCGCAGCACCTCGTCGGCGCCGGCGCCGAGTGAGACCCACTCGTGGGTCAATCCGAGGGGTTCGGCGATCGCCCGCTTGAGATCCGTCTGGCCGGGCGGATAGCGCTGCCAGTCGGCGCGCGCCAGTTGCTCGTTGTAAAAGGCCTTGAGGGAATCGGGCCAGTCGCGATCGCCCTCGTCCTCGTCGAGCTTGAGGTGCACGAGCGGCGTCACCTGGTTCTGCGGCACCAGCCCCAGCAGATCGAGACGCTGCAACTTGTCGAGCTTGCTCACGGCATCCTCTCCTCTCCCCGGCGGGGGAGAGGGATGTTTGAGCCCCGTCCAGGGGCGAAAACGGGGTGAGGGGGTCTCCCGGCGGACCACCGAGAGACTTCGTTTCCCGGCCGACCGCAAGGAGACTCCCTCTCCCAGCCGACGCCCCTGAACCGGGCGTCGGCGTCCCTCTCCCTCGCCAGGGAGAGGGGGAAGACTACGACTTCGGCGCGCCTTGCCAGTCGCGCACGAGGTCGACGAGCAGGCGGACGGGCACGCCCGTGGGGCCCTTGGGACGGTAGGGCTTTTCCTTCTCCGTCCAGGCCGTGCCGGCGATGTCGAGGTGCACCCAGGGGGTCTTCTCGCCCACGTGGCGGCCCAGGAAGCAGGCTGCGGTGATCGTGCCGGCCTCGCGGCCGCCGATGTTCTTCATGTCCGCGATGTCCGAGCGCAACAGCTCGTTGTATTCCTTCCACATCGGCAGCTGCCAGCCGCGATCGCCCGTCTTCTCGCCCGCCGCGAGCACGCGGTCGACCAGCTCCTGGTTGTTGCCCAGCACGGCCATCGCGTCGGTGCCGAGCGCGATCACGCAGGCGCCGGTCAACGTCGCCATGTCGATCACGGCCTGGGCCTTGAGGTCCTTGCTCGCGTAAGCCAGCGCGTCCATCAGTACCAGACGGCCCTCGGCGTCGGTGTTGAGCACCTCGACCGTCTGGCCGCCGTAGGCCGTGATCACGTCGCCCGGCTTGAGCGCGCTGCCGGAGGGCATGTTGTCGGTGGCCGGCACCAATCCCACCACGTTACGCTTCAGGCCCAGCTTGGCGATCGCGCGCATCGCGCCGATCGTCGCGCCGCCGCCGGCCATGTCGTACTTCATCTTCTCCATGCCCTCGGCCGGCTTGATCGAGATGCCGCCCGTGTCGAAGGTGATGCCCTTGCCGATCAGCACGATCGGGGCCTCGTCCTTGGGGCCGCCGTTCCACTCCATGATGATGAACTTGGGCGGCTCGACGCTGCCGCGGTTCACGCCGAGCAGACCGCCGAAGCCGCGCTTCTCGAGCTCGGGCTTGTCCAGCACCGTCACCTTGAGGCCGACTTCCTTGCCCATCTTCTGGACCTCTTCGGCCATGCGGGTCGCCGTGATCACGTTGCCCGGCTGCACGACGAGGTCGCGCGTCAATGCGATCGAGTCGGCCAGCACCTGCGCGGTCGCCACGCCGGCCTTGATGGCCTCTTGATGGCTCGCCTCGGGGGTCCAGAAGGTCACGGAATCGACCGTCTTGATCTCCTCGCGATCCTTGGTGCGGTAGGCGTTCATCTGGTAGAGCGAGAGCAACGCGCCCTCGGCGATCGCCTGGGCGGCGACCTCAGCGTCGAACGCGCCGGTGGCGGGGCTCCATTGGCCGGGCTCGGTGCCCGACACCGCCACGGCGATCGCCTTGGCGCCCGCGTCGCGAGCGATCGTCGTGCCCTTGCCGCCGACGTTGCGCAGCTTCTCGAGCGTCAGCTCGCCGCTCTTGCCCAGGCCCACGAGCACCAGGCGCTTGATCGCCCCCGTCAGGTGCAGCACGAGCGCCTGGCCGGGCTTGCCCTTGAAGTCACCCGCCGCCAGCACGCCGCCGAGCAGGCCGTTGGTCGCGCCGTCGAGATCCTTGGCGAGTCCCTCATTAGCGGAGGCGCCTTCGAAGAGCCCGACCACGAGCGCATCGGCCTGGAGTTCTGCGAGTTTGCTGGCTTTGACGTTGACGTTCATGAAGTCCTCTTCTTCTAGGCGAGCGCCGGGATTCAGTTGAAGAACGGATTGCTCCGCTTTTCGTCTCCGACGGTGGTGGCGGGGCCGTGGCCGGGATACAGGGTCACGTGATCAGGTAGCGTGAACAAACGGGCTTCGATCGATTCCTTGAGCGTCGGCCAGGAGCCGCCCCAGAGGTCCGTGCGCCCCACGCCGCCGGCGAAGATCGTGTCGCCGACGAAGACGTGGTCGCCCACGCGGTAGGACGTGCCGCCGGGAGAATGCCCGGGCGTCGGCAGCGCTTCAATTTCACCGCTGCCGAAAGGCAAGCGCTCGGTTCCCTCGAGGATATGATCCACCTCCGGACGGTCGAGCGGCGGCAGGCCGAAAAGCTGGCATTGCAACGGCAAATTGTCGAGCAATTCGATCTCGTCGCGCGGGGCGTAGAGCGGAATGTCATAGTGCTTCTGGAGATCTCGTGCGGCGCCCACGTGGTCCAGATGGGCGTGCGTCAACAGCACCAGGCGCGGCTTCGCGCCGGTGGCGTCGATCTCGCGCTTCAGGCGCTCGCTTTCGTCGCCCGGATCGATGATCGCCAGCTCGCCGTTCTGCACGAACAGGTAGCAGTTCTCTTGAAAAGGACC
>DATNPP010000314.1:0-6444 GCA_036703175.1 Oscillatoriaceae cyanobacterium | reverse complement strand
GATGCGCTCGATGCAGGCGCCGGCGGCCCACTCGGGCACGTCGAGAATCAAATTCTCGAACGGCTCGTAGGTCTGGCCGTCGATCTCCTTGAAGATCACCTTGGGCTTCGAGACCATGAACTCGTAGCCCTCGCGGCGCATCGTCTCGAGCAGCACACCGAGGTGCAGCTCGCCGCGGCCGGAAACCAGGAACGCGTCCGTGGAGTCCGTGTCCTCGACGCGCAGCGCGACGTTCGATTCGAGCTCGCGGTTGAGGCGATCGCGAATCTGGCGGCTCGTCACGTACTTGCCCTCGCGGCCCGCGAAAGGCGAGTTGTTCACGGCCAGCGTCATCTGCATCGTCGGCTCGTCGATCTTGATCAGCGGCAGCGGATGCGGATCGCTCGCCAGCGCCAGCGTCTCGCCGATGTTGGCGTCGGCGAAGCCCGCCACGGCCACGATGTCGCCCGCCGAGGCGCTCTCGGCTTCGAGGCGCTTGAGGCCCGAGAAGGTGAAGAGCTTGGAGACCTTGCCGCGCGTGTGGCTGCCGTCGCCGCGAATCAGCACGAGCTGTTCGTTGGCCTTGATCACGCCGTTGTGCACGCGCCCGATCACGATGCGGCCGAGGTACTCGGAGTAGTCCAGCGTCGTGACCTGCAGCTGCAGGGGCTTGGTCTCGTCGCCGAGCGGCGGCGGCACGTGGTGCAGCACCGCCTCGAAGAGCGGCACGAGGTTCTCGCGCGGATCGTCGAGGTTCTTGACCGCGAAGCCGTTGATGCCCGAGGCGTACAGCACCGGGAACTCGATCTGATCGTCGTCGGCGCCGAGCTCGATGAACAGGTCCAGCACGCGATCGACGGCACGGGCCGGATCGGCGCCGTCGCGGTCGATCTTGTTCAGCACCACGATCGGCTTGAGGCCCTGCTCGAGCGCCTTGCGCAGCACGAAGCGCGTCTGCGGCATCGGGCCTTCGAAGGCGTCGACCAGCAGCAAACAGCCGTCCACCATGCCGAGCACGCGCTCAACCTCGCCGCCGAAGTCGGCGTGGCCCGGAGTGTCGACGATGTTGATCTTGTAGTCCTGATAGGCGATCGCCGTGTTCTTAGCCAAAATCGTGATGCCGCGCTCGCGCTCCAGGTCGTTGGAGTCCATCACGCAGGCCTCGACCTGCTCGTTGGCGCGGAAGGCGCCGGACTGCTTGAGCAGCCCATCCACCAACGTGGTCTTGCCGTGGTCGACGTGCGCGATGATCGCGACGTTTCGAATCTTCTTGTTCAAGGGGTCCTCTGTGTCGTCCGTGTACCGCCCGTGGCGGCGCCAAATGGGATGCTCCATCATATCGGATGGCCGCGGATTCCGCAAAAGGCCGCTCGTGCGCTTCAAAGGGCGCTCAAGCGGGCCGTTACGCGCGGCTAGTGCCACGATTTCAAGTGTGCTATACTACCGTGAGATTTTTCAAAGACGTAATCGAGGGCGGCCCGCAAAGCCGCCTCTCACCTGCTCAGGAGGCAACCGTGAAGGTCACGCTCGAAAAGAAAGAAAAGAATCAGGTTCATCTGGAAGTCACCGTCGAGAGCGAGAAGGTCCGCAAGGCCCTTGAAAACGCCTATCGCGCCGTCAGCCAGCAGGTGAACATCCCCGGCTTCCGCAAGGGCAAGGCGCCGCGCCAGCTCGTCGAGAAGGCCGTGGGCATCGACTACATCAAGAACGAGGCGCTCGACAAGCTGATTCCCGACGCGCTCACCGAGGCCGTCGAGAAAGAGAATCTGCAAGTCATCGAGCGCCCGAACGTCGAAGTGATCGAGTTCGATCCGGCCGAGAAGCTCGTGTTCAAGGCGACCGTGCCGGTGCAGCCGGAAGTGGCCTGGACGGGCGACTACAAGGACATCGCCGCGCAGGCGCCCAAGGTCGAGCTCGACCCCAAGGCCGTCGACGAGCGCCTCGAGAAGATGCGCGAGCAGCGCGCCTCGCTCGAGACCGTCGAGCGTCCGATCGAGATGAACGACTTCGCCGTGATCGACTTCCAGGGTCGTCTCAAGGGCGAGGAAGAGCCCTTCCAGGGCGGCACCGCCGAGGACTTCAACGCCGAGATCGCCCCGGGCCGCTTCATCGAGGGCTTCGTCGATCACCTGGTCGGCATGAAGGCCGGCGAGGAGAAGGACTTCGACGTGACGTTCCCCGAGGCCTACCACGCGCCCGAGCTGGCCGGTAAGGACGCGACCTTTCACGTGAACGTCAAGGAAGTCAAAGCGCGCCAGCTGCCCGAGCTGAACGACGCGTTCGCCGCGACGCAGGGCGACTTCAACACCGTCGCCGACCTGCGCGCGCACGTCGAGAAGGAGCTGACGGACGAGGCCGAGGACAACCGCGAGCTGCTGCTGCGCCAGCAATTGCTCGATCAGGTGCTCGAGAAGTCCGACGTCGAGATTCCCGAGTCGATGATCCAGCGCGAGACGAGCTTCCTCATGAACCAGTACGCGCAGGTGATGCAGGCCCAGGGCCTCGACGTGCAAAACATGTTCAACCAGGAGCGCCTCAACGAGTGGCGCAACAGCCTGCGCGACGAGGCCCTCAAGCGCATTCGCACCAGCCTCGCGCTGGGCACGATCGCCAAGGAGCAAAGCATCGCGATCACGCCGGAAGAAGTCGACGCCGAGATCGTCGAGTACGCCGGCATGTACAACGCGGATCCGGCCGCCGTGCGCAACCAGCTCATTCAGAGCGGCGGCTGGAACACCTTGGCCGACGAGGTGCTCAGCAACAAGATCCTCGATTGGCTACTCGAGCAGGCCAAGGTGACCGAGGGCCCGATCCCCGAGAAGTACGCCCCCAAGGCGCCTGAGGCCGAAACCGCCGCGGAAGCGCCGGCTGAGGCTTAATCGAACCTTAGAACCAGCCATCGTTGCAGTCGTGTCGTATCAGGTAAAATAGAACCGGAGGAAAATCATGTCCATCCAACCGTATTCGGGCCTCGTGCCCATGGTGGTCGAATCCACCAGCCGCGGCGAGCGCGCGTTCGACATCTTTTCGCGCTTGCTCAAGGAGCGCATCATTTTCCTCGGCACGCCGATCGACGACACGATCGCGTCGCTGGTGATCGCCCAGTTGCTGTTTTTGGAGGCCGAGGATCCTGAAAAGGACATCATGGTCTACATCAACAGCCCGGGCGGTGTGGTGACGGCCGGCATGGCGATCTACGACACCATGCAGTACATCAAGCCGGACGTCTCGACGATCTGCCTCGGCCAGGCCGCCTCGATGGGCGCGTTCCTGCTCGCGGCGGGCGCGCCGGGCAAGCGCATCGCGCTGCCCAACGCGCGCATCATGATCCACCAGCCGCTCGGCGGCGCGCAGGGCCAGGCCACGGACATCGAAATCCAGGCCCAAGAAATCCTGCGCATCAAGAAGCGCCTGAACGAGCTTCTGGCGATTCACACCGGCCAGCCCATCGACAAGCTCGAGAAGGATACGGATCGCGACTTCTTCATGTCCGCCAACGACGCGAAGACGTACGGTCTCATCGATCAGGTGTTGACCCCGCGCATCGGCGCCGACAACGTGCCGATGCCCGAGGCCCCCAGCGCCGACTCCGGAGGATCCAAGTAACATGTCTCCCAAGTACGACGACTCGAAAGGCCACCCCAAGTGCTCCTTCTGCGGTAAGACGCAGGAGCAGGTGCGCAAGCTGATTGCGGCACCCGGGGTGTACATCTGCGACGAGTGCGTCGATTTGTGCAACGAGATCCTCGACGAGGAGCTGTACGAAGGCACGAAGTCGGCCGAGACGCCGCCGCTCGAAATTCGCGACATTCCCAAGCCCGCGTCGATCAAGAAGATTCTCGATCAGCACATCGTGGGCCAGGAAGCGGCGAAGAAGGTGATGTCCGTCGCCGTCTACAACCACTACAAGCGCATCAGCGTGCCGCCGGCCGAAGACGAGGTCGAGATCCAGAAGAGCAACATCTTGCTGATCGGGCCCACGGGCTCGGGCAAGACGCTGCTCGCGCAGACGCTCGCGAAGGTCATCAACGTGCCTTTTGCGATCGCCGACGCGACGACCTTGACCGAGGCCGGCTACGTGGGCGAGGACGTCGAGAACATCCTGCTGCGTCTCTTGCAGGCGGCGGACTACGACGTGAAGAAGGCCGAGCGCGGCATCATCTACATCGACGAGATCGACAAGGTGGCGCGCAAGAGCGAGAACCCCAGCATCACCCGCGACGTGTCGGGCGAGGGCGTCCAGCAGGCGCTGCTCAAGATGCTGGAGGGCACGGTCGCGAACGTGCCGCCGCAAGGCGGGCGCAAGCACCCCTACCAGGAGTTCATTCAGCTCGACACCACCAACATCCTGTTCATCGTGGGCGGCGCCTTCGTGGGCCTGGACAAGGTGATCGAGAGCCGCATCGGCAAGAAGGCCTACGGCTTCGGCGCGGACGTGCAGGCCGCGGACGAGAAGCAGGTCGGCGACACGCTGCGGAGCCTGGCGCCCGAGGATCTGCTCAAGTACGGCATGATCCCCGAGTTCATCGGCCGCATTCCGATGGTCGCGACGCTCGACGCGCTCGACCGTCCGGCGCTGGTCAAGATTCTGACCGAGCCGAAGAACGCGATTCTCAAGCAGTACAAGCGGCTGCTCTCGATGGACGACGTGGAGCTGGACTTCACGCCGGACGCGATCGCGGCGATCGCCGAGGAGGCCATGAAGCGGAAGACGGGCGCCCGCGCGCTGCGGTCGATCGTGGAAGAGATCATGCTCGACGTCATGTTCGAGGCGCCCTCGCGCACCGATCTGAAGAAGTGCGTCGTCACGCGCGATCTCGTCGAGAAGCGCTCGGCGAGCGCGTTGCTCGTCATGGGCGACAAGAAGTCCGCGGCCGTGCCTCCCAAGGGAGAAACCGCCTGACCGCTTTAAGCGGAACGGGGAGGGCCGGAAGGCTCTCCCTTTTTTTGTTAAAATAAGACGTCACGCCAATTGGAGGATTCATGGACACCACGACGCCCCTGCCCGAAATCGCCAAGACCTACGAGCCGACCGAGATCGAGAAGCGCTGGATCGCGCGCTGGGCGGAGCTGAAGGTATTCCATGCGAATCCCGACTCGACCAAGGCGCCTTTTGCGATGGCCTGCCCGCCGCCCAACGTGACGGGCTCGCTGCACCTCGGCCATGCCGTCAACGGCACGATTCAGGACGCGCTCGCGCGCTTCAAGCGCATGCGCGGCTTCGAGGTGCTCTGGCAGCCGGGCACGGACCACGCGGGCATCGCGACGCAGTACGTGGTGGAAAAGAAGCTCTACCGCGAAGAGAAGAAGACGCGCCACGACCTCGGCCGTGAGGCCTTCACCGAGCGCATCTGGGCCTGGAAGGAAGAGTACGGCAACACGATCCACGGCCAGTACAAGCGTCTCGGCGCGAGCCTGGACTACGATCGCTGGCGCTTCACGATGGACGAGGGCTACAGCCGCGCGGTGCGGCGCGCCTTCGTGAAGCTCTACGACAAGGGCTACATCTACCGCGGCAATCGCATGATCAACTGGTGCCCGAGCTGCCTCACGAGCCTTTCGGACCTCGAGGTGTCGCAGACCGAGCAGGCGGACAAGCTCTACTACGTGCGCTACCCCGTGGCGGACGGCGAGGGCGACGCCGGCGGCACCGAGGTGATCGTGGCGACCGTGCGCCCCGAGACGATGCTGGGCGACGTGGCCGTGGCGGTGAACCCCGACGACGAGCGCTACCGCGGCGTGGTGGGACGCACGGTGTTGCTGCCGCTGGCGGAGCGCCCGATTCCCGTGATTGCAGACGCGCACGTCGAGGCCGACTTCGGCACCGGCGCGCTCAAGATCACGCCGGCGCACGACATGAACGACTACGAGATCGGATTGCGCCACAATCTGCCGATCATCAACACGCTCACGCCCAACGGCCAGCTCAACGACAAGGCCGGCTTCTACGGCGGCTTGGACCGCTTCGCGGCGCGCAAGAAGGTGGTGGCCGATCTCGAGGAGAAGGGCTACCTGGTCAAGGTGGAAGACTATACGCACAACGTGGGCCACTGCTCGCGTTGCGACTCGGTGCTCGAGCCCTACCTCTCGGATCAGTGGTTCGTGCGCATGGACGAGCTCGCCAAGCCGGCGATTCGCGTGGTCGAAGAGAACCAAGTGAAGTTCCACCCCGAGCGCTGGGCGGACGTGTACCTGGAGTGGATGCGCAACATCCGCGACTGGAACATCAGCCGTCAGCTCTGGTGGGGCCACCAGATTCCGGTGTGGTACTGCCCGGAGGGCCACCAGACCGTGGCCGAGGAGACGCCGACCGCCTGCGCGAAATGCGGCTCGCATGAGCTCAAGCAGGACGCCGACGTGCTGGACACCTGGTTCAGCTCGGCGCTCTGGCCGTTTGCCACGCTGGGCTGGCCGGACACCACGCCGATGTTCGAGAAGTTCTATCCGACCCAGGTGCTTTCGACG
>DATNPP010000306.1:0-5455 GCA_036703175.1 Oscillatoriaceae cyanobacterium | reverse complement strand
GGATCTGCTGAGCGTGCGCTGGCTGCGAATGGATGCGGATCTGCCGGCGCGCGCCGAGTGGCACTCCCGTTTGCCTTCGTCGCGCTGGAAGCCGGTGTCGGAAAAAGACGGCGTGCGCGTCTACGAGAACCTGCGGGCGCTGCCGCGCGCCTGGCGCCCGCGCCGCGCGCTGGTGTTGCCGACGCCGAACGTCGATGCCCTGTTGACCGACAGCGCCGAATTCTCCGCCACGCAAACGGCGCTGTTGGAGCAGGCGCCGTCCCTCAAAGTCTTGAGTCCCGGGGATGTGACGCTGGCCGAGCAGTCCTTCAATCGTCTCACGCTGCGCACGCAAGGGGCCGGCCCGGGGTTGGTGATCGTGAGCGAGGGCTACGATCCCGGCTGGCGCGCTTTTGACGGCGGCACGCGCTTGAAGGTCGAGCGAGTGGATGGCGTGTTGTTGGGCATCGAGGTGCCGGCCGGCCGGCATCAGGTCGAATTGAGATACGCGCCGCCGTACTGGAACTTCGCCGAGGGAGGCTCGGGCGTGTCGTTGGTTTTGGCGATCGCCTGGGCTCTGCGGGCGACTCGGAAGCGGCGCGGCGTGGTGCAGGTGTTCGGATGGAACAACTCTCGGGTGGCATGAGGGATATGGACGCGTGGCGAGTGGCGCGGCCCGCGCGCTGGCTGGTCTTGGGCATGGCCGCGCTCGCGATCGTCACCTTTCTGCTGGCGTTGACCAGCGCCACGCCGTTCGTCTTTCCCGACGAGCTGATTTACGCGGATCTGGCCCGCAACGTGGCCTTGCATGGCGCGCTGCTCTTCCGGGGCACGTACCTGGATCTGCCGACGGTCCTCTATTCGATCGCGATCTCGCCCGCTTACT
Source organism: Oscillatoriaceae cyanobacterium (assembly GCA_036703175.1). Lineage (GTDB taxonomy): Bacteria > Cyanobacteriota > Sericytochromatia > S15B-MN24 > JAQBPE01 > DATNPP01. The sequence continues at coordinate 4,590 of DATNPP010000306.1, read as the reverse complement.
GGGTCCATGACCCGCAGCTGAGTTATCGCCTCGCCGAGGCGCTGAACGCCGTCATGTTCGCCTCGACGGCGTGTCCGCTCTACCTGCTGGCGCGGCGCTGGCTTCCCAGCGGGCTCGCCCTCGCCGCGGCCTTTCTGCCTTTGGTGGCGCCGGATTGCCTCTATGTCGGGACGATTCTTCAGGAAAATCTCTTCGTGCCGCTGGTGGCATGGAGTGTCTACCTGACGATCGAAACGCTCACGCGCCCCTCGCGCGGCAAGGCCGCTTTGCTGGGCCTGGCGTTGGGGCTGGCTTTTCTCGGCAAGCCCCAGGGCCTGTTCTTGCCGCCGGCGATCGTCGGCGCCTTCCTGGTCAACGAGCTTTATCGCCGATCGCCGAAGGAGAGCTTGCGCCGCCTCGGCGCGCTCTGGCCGGCAGCGGTCGTTTACGGCGGCTTCTTGTTCGGCAGCATGCTCAAATCGGTCTGTCTGGCGCATGCCAAGCACGTCGGCCTTTCGACCCTCTTGGGCACTTACTCGAGCGGCACCGGGACGGCGGCGCACCTCACGCTGAGCAAACTGACGCTCGGGTGCCTGTTCAATCTGGGGTCGGTCACCCTGGCTGCCGGCATCGTACCGTTCGTCCTGCTGGCTTTCCACGCCGTGTGGGCCTTTCGCGAGGGCGAGGAGGACGATCGCCTGTACGTCACGTTCGTCGTGCTCTTCGGTTCGCTGCTGCTCGTGTCCTCGGTGATGGTCTCGGCAGTCGCCGCGAACGCGCATGAACGGTATTGCTACTATCTGGTGCCGCTCGCCTGGATTGGGGGCCTGCGCGTGCTGGTGCAACATCGCCTTGCCCGTGGGCCGCTCGTCGCGCTCTCGATTCTGACCGCCGCCGTCAGTGCGTCGTTGTTGTGGTGGGTCGCCGCGAGCGGCTACACGGACACCTTCAGCTACATGGCGGCATGGCGCCCCATACTTTCGCTCGGAGTCGCCAAGACCGTCGTGCTGGGGGTGGTGGTGGCGAGCGCCTACGCGTGCCTGTCGGCCATCATGCTGCAGCGCCAGGCTTGGCGTCCGGCGCTTGCGCTGGCCTTCGCTTATGGACTGACCCTCACCAGCCTGGCGAGCATCCCCCGGCATGCGCTCGGACAGGTCTACAGCGCGCACGAGGCCTATGGCGACTGGATCGAGACGCAACTGGGCGCAACGGCCCCGCTGGTGGTCCTCGCCGACGGCCAGAGCCAGTTCGACGTCTATCTGTGCAATTTTTTCACGCGCCGCACGTTGCGGGTCTACTACCTCAAGCAGCCGCTCATGGGCTGGCTCGACCACCCGCTGGCGCCCACGGCGGCCGGTGAGTTGCCGGCCCTGAGCCGGTTGCCCGACGGCACCCGCATTGCCGCCAGCCAGGCCGTCAAGCTCCGTTTGCCCTTGCTCGCTCGCCGGAACGGCGTGAGCCTCTATGTGAAGCGCGGAAGCGTCTATCTTGAGCCGTCACGCTGAAAAAGCGCCTCGTTTTGCGTGTTTTCCGGGGTTTACATAGCGGCGTCACGGAGTATACTGGTGGGGTTCGGCCGCCCACCCATGCGCAGGAGCCTGCGTGTCAGGTCTGTTCCGGGAGGAATCGCCCATGCGGAATACCAAGCAGCATCCTGCTCCGCAAGCCACCGAGTTGGCTGAGTCGCCTCTGTACGAGGTGTACGACGTGGTGGCGCTCGGCGAGCCCTGGCCCGAGGCCGGGCTCGAACAGGGCGCCTGGGGCACGGTGCTTTCCGTGCGCGGCGGCCCCGCCTACGAGGTCGAATTCACGGACCGCGACGGCAGTCCCGTCGCGGTCGCCACGGTGCCCGAGCGGATCCTCGGGCTCGTCTGGGCGGACAACGAGGGTTACTAGACCTCGCGGCGCCCCTCGAGCGCCTTGACGAGCGTCAGCTCGTCGGCGTACTCCAGATCGCCGCCCATCGGCAAACCGAAGGCGATGCGGGTGACGCGCGCGCCCATCGGCTTGATGAGTCGCGTGAGGTACAACGTGGTCGCCTCGCCCTCCACGGTGGGATTGATGGCGAGAATCACCTCGCCGACCTCGCCGCTGCCGAGGCGCCCCAGCAGTTCCTTGACCTTGAGCTGCTCCGGCCCGATGCCGTCGAGCGGAGAAATCAATCCGCCCAGCACGTGGTAGGCGCCCTTGTACTCCTTGGTGCGCTCCAACGCCACCAGGTCGCGCGGCTCGGCCACCACGCAGATGACGTTCTGCTCACGCGCCGGATTGCGGCACAGATCGCACGGATCTTCGGCGCTCAAGTTCGAGCAGACCGAGCAGAACTTGACCTGCTCCTTGGCCTGCACCAGCGCCTGGGCCAGCGCATGGACCGCCTGCGGGGGTTGCTTGATGAGGTGAAAGGCCAGACGCTGAGAGCTCTTCGGCCCGATGCCCGGCAGCTTCGAGAGCTCCTCGATCAGCCGCGCCAGCGGTTTGGTGTAAAGCACGCCACTCTCCTTCTACGTCCCGAACGTTCCATTGTACCTCGAACGTATGAACGACCGCTCGCTCGATTGATTTTGCTGAGCCAAGCACCGAAAAACCATTCGCCCCGCCCACGAGGCGGGCCGACGCAGTCGGAGGGAACCCGGCGGGGCAAGGGGCTGTCCGCAGGACTGGGGTGGGGGAACCCGTTGGGTTTTAAAACCCCATCCCCGGCAGCTTCATGCCGCCCGTGATCGCGCCCATCTGGTTCTGCGCCAGCGCGTTCGCCTTGGCGAGCGCATCCTTGACCGCCGCCAGCACCAGATCCTCGAGGGTCTCGATGTCGTCCGGGTCGACGGCCTCGGGCTTGATCTTGATGCCCGTCACCTCGAGCCCGCCGGTCGCGGTCACGGTGACGACGCCGCCGCCCGCGCTGCCTTCGACGGTCTGGCTCGAAAGGTTCTCCTGCGCCTGCAGCATGGCCTCTTGCATCTTCTGGGCCTGCTTCATCAGCTTGTTCATGTCCATGCCGCCGGGGCCGCCACGCATCATGCTCGAAATCCTCCATGGGCCGCCGCGCGGCCTGCTAAACCGGCCCATTATAGCATGGCGCGGCGGGCGGCACCGACGCCCGAATGGTCAGCGTCGGCGGGATCTGATAACATGCGTGGAACCTTTTCGAGCGTCGCCTCGTCCCTATTTCGAGCGGAGAGGTCTCCTTGGCAACTGACGAGCACACGGAGCGGCGGCTTCAATTGCGGGCGGCCCAGAAGGGCGATCGCCACGCCTTCGAGAAGCTCCTCGCCCCGTACCTGCCCAAACTCTACAACCTGGCCTATCACCTGATCCAACACCGCGACGATGCCGCGGACGCGGTCCAGGAGACGGCCATCAAGGCTTTCCGCTCGCTGAACGGGTTTCGCGAGGAGGCGGATTTCGGCACCTGGCTGAGCCGCATTCTGCGCAACACCATTCTGGACGAGGTGAAGCGGGCCGTCCGTCGGCACGAGGAAGCGACCGAAACGCTTCCCGAGCACGGGGACCACGTCACCGAGCCCGGTATGGAGCGCAAGGAGCTGCGGGAACTGATGCTGGGCTTGCTGAACGAACTTTCCGAGAAGCTGCGCGAGCCGGTGATCCTCTACGACCTCGAGGGTTTCTCGTACGAGGAGATGGCCATCATTCTGGACATCAACGTGGGCACCGTGAAATCGCGTCTCAACCGTGGCCGCACCGCGCTGCGCGAGAAGATCCTGGCCCAGCCGGGCCGACTGGCCGGCTATTTACCCGCCCAACTGGCCGAGAGTCTGCCGAAGGAGACGCCGTCATGATGCCGTGCGAACGGGCCCAAGACCTTCTCTCCGAATACCTCGAAGAGGCCTTGCTCGACGACGAGGCCAAGTCCGTCGACGCGCACCTCGCGGGCTGCGCGGCTTGCCGGCAGCGGCTCGAACAGTTGCGCGGCGTCGTCGCGCTGCTGCGTGCGGTGCCGCGCGAGCCTTTGCCCGAGGACTTGCAGGCGCGCATTCACGACGCGCTCGCGGCGCTGCCGGACACGTCCTTCAACACGCCCGTGCCGTGGTGGAAGCGCTTCAACCTCGCCTCGGCGGCGACGGGCGCGGCGGTGGCTGCGGCGGCGCTCGTCATCTGGCAGATGCAGAGCTCGAGCCTGCCGCGCATCGAGACGGCGGCCGTGCAGGAGAACACGAACGTCGCCGTGAACATCGGCTTCGACGTGGCGAGCAACGTCGACGACGTGATCTTCCAGGTGGATCTGCCGGACGGCCTCAAGTTCGTCGACGGCAACTCGCAGCCCATGCAGGCGCAGTCCGTCAGCTGGAAGGGCTCGCTCAAGAAGGGCAACACCGTGATTCCGATCGTCGTGCGCGGCGTGCGGCCCGGCCGCTGGGACATCACGGCCTACGTGCGCAAGGGGGCCATGATGCGCAAGACGACGATCGAAGTGCCGGTATCGGCGTCCTAGGAGTTCCGTCATGAAACGTTTGTTGATGTTGCTTCCGCTGCTGCTCTTCGCCTTCGCGCCCGTCGCACAGGCGCATGATCGCCCCGCGCCCAATCCGAGCGCGAGCCCGCTGCCCATTCGGGCCGTGTCGGTGCACGTCTGGTCCGTGCGGCGCATGCGCA
>DATNPP010000305.1:0-8010 GCA_036703175.1 Oscillatoriaceae cyanobacterium | reverse complement strand
CTCTTTTGCTTCGTCTCGGACACGCGAACCTCCCGCGGAACCAGCCAGCAAGGGCTGATCTTGGTTTTTGTGTTCATTGTACCCGAGCGCGCGCCGAGGTGGAAGCGGTCGCGGTCACACTTGGTTTTTGTTCAACGATATCCAAGATAATCCCAATTATCTGGAATATTGCCGAGCTGCCTTTGTAGCCTGAAACTCGCATTACTGCTGGTATTTCCCATCGCCCACCGGATAACATCCCTCATTATCACCTGATAAATCGACCTGTCGAACCACGTCTACCGCCAACATCTATTTGGCATCGCCCTGGATGACGATCGCTCAGGACGCCCAAGAAGGCCGCTTGGGTCCGTCGCAGGTCGGCTGATATCCCAAGCGATCACAGGCAGCCTTGCCGGGCATCCTGCGCCCACGATTTTGCTTCTCCCTGGCGAAACCGCATGTTAGAATCGATTCAATCCTTTGGGGTGGGCCTGAGTTCCCTGTACCTCATTGCGGAACGGCGCGGTTTCAGGAGCCGTAGCCCTCTTTTTTTGTCTGCCCGCACCGGCCGCCAAAGGGTGAGCGATGTCCCCTCGCAAGATTGAGCCGTGCCCGCGCTGCGGACAACTGGCCAACATCGTGCCCATCGTCTACGGGATGCCCGATGAAGCAACCCGCAGGCGATTCGAGCGCGGAGAGGTAGCGCTCGGCGGATGCGAGATTGACGAGCGCGGTATGCCCACGCTGCGTTGCACGGCCTGCCGGCTGGATTTCGCGTCGAAGCCTTTCGCCTGGTAGGCGATCGCCGTTCGCCATGCCAGCATGCACAAGCGCGCATTCCGTGTTTCGCCGCCACAATGGAGAATGGGCATGCCCCATTCTACAACGAGAACGGGGCGAGCGTAGGTCTAGTCCCGAACGGCGGCGGGTTCGGCGGGCAGCGCGTCGGGACGGCCGATCGAGTAGTACTCGAAGCCAAGCGTGCGCATCTTGTGCGGGTCGAAGAGGTTGCGCCCGTCGACCACCAGTGGCCGCTTGAGCAACGTCTTCATGTAGGGCCAGTTGAGCGAGTTGAACTCGGCCCATTCGGTCAGCACCACCAGGCAATCCGCGCCCTCGGCGACCTCGTACGGGTTCTGGCAGTATTGCACGCCGTCGAGCACCGCCCTGGCCGTCTCGTGGGCCACGGGGTCGTAGACCCGCACGGTCGCGTCCAGTTCCTGGAACATGGGGATGATCTCGGCCGAGGGCGCGCCGCGCATGTCGTCGGTGTTCGGCTTGAAGGCCAGGCCCAACACGCCGATCGTCTTGCCCGCGAGGTCATGGCCCAGCGCGGCGAAGACCTTGTCGGCCAGGTGGTGGCGCTGTTGGTGGTTGATGTTCTCGACGGCCTTGAGCAGCTCGAAGTCGTAGCCGTGCTGAGCGGCGATCGCGATGAACGCCGAGACGTCTTTCGGGAAGCAGGCGCCGCCGTAGCCCACGCCGGCCTTGAGAAACTCCTCGCCGATGCGCTTGTCGAGGCCCACGCCCTTGGCGACCTTCGAGATGTCCGCGCCCGTGCGCTCGCAGATCTGGGCGACCGCGTTGATGAAGCTGATCTTCATGGCCAAAAAGGCGTTGCTGGCATGCTTGATGAGCTCGGCGCTGTTGAGGTCCGTCATGAGGATCGGCGCGTTCAAAGGCGCGTAGAGCTTCACGAGCACGCCGGCGGCGCGGTCCGAGTTGACGCCCAGCACCACGCGGTCGGTGGACAGAAAGTCCTTGATGGCCGAGCCCTCGCGCAGAAACTCGGGGTTGCTCGCGATGTCGAAGCTGGCGGATTCCGGCAGATGCGAGCGGAACAATCCCGTGAGCCATTCGCCCGTGCGCACGGGCACGGTGCTCTTCTCGACGATGAGGCGGTAGCGGCCGTCGCGCATGGCCGGCGCCATGCTGGCGGCCACGTGCTCGAAAGCCGAGAGGTCGGCCTCGCCGTTGGGCTTGGGCGGCGTGCCCACGCAGATGAACACCACCTCGGATTCGCGCGTGGCGGCTTCGATGTCGCTCGAGAACGACAACCGCCCCTCGGCCACGTTGGTTTTGACCAGCACGTCGAGCCCGGGCTCGTAGATCGGCATCACGCCGCTGCGAAGCTTCTCGATCTTCGATTGCTGGTTGTCCACGCAGACGACCTGGTTGCCCAGGTGGGCGAAGCAGGCCCCCGTCACCAGGCCGACGTAGCCGCTGCCGATGATGGCGATGTTCAAGTGCATTCCTCCGGATCTAGGGCGAAAGCCGCCGACCATGTTATCGGCCGTGCGCGGCGAAGTTTGAGGGCCGCGTTTACGGCGATTCCTCGGTGAGTTGAATCAATCGCGCCACCACGCGCTGCACGGCGGCCTGATTGAAGCCCGTCTTGAGGAGCTGGCCGCAGGCGGTGAAAAACGGCACCAGCACCTTGAGCGTCACCTTCGCGCCGCTCTCGGCGAGCTTCTGGCCCTCCTGCTTGGCGGTCTGGGCCGCTTGCAGCGCGCTGCGCTCCACCGGCGTGACGATCTTCAGCAACGCGAGAAGAATCGCACGCACCGCCTGGTTTTTGGTCTGGCGCGCGGTGTCACGCATGCGCGTGACGTGCGGCTTCAGCAGAATGCCGAAGGCGTGGTAAAGCCGCATGACGCGCAGCTTGAGCGAGCCCCAGGTGTGTTTCGCGCGCCCCCAGAGAATCCGCTGGAAAAGCACTTGCAGCAGCAGCACGACGATCATGCCGAGCGCCTCGCCGATGTTTTTCGCGCGCTTGATCCCCTCGTCGAGACGCTCGGTAGGGGTCCTTTGCGATTGCTGGAGCGGGCGCGCGGTCGGCGTTTTCGGCAGCGGCCGCGTGCCGCCGAGGCTCAGCCCCGAGCGGGCGCCCTGTGGGGTGATGGCGCTTCCGGCCTCGTCGCGGGCGTAAGAGGAGGATTCGGGAACTTCGTCTTCTTCGGGGCTCAGGGCCATCGGAGGATCCTCAATCGGCGACATGCTCCATATTCCCCAAACGCGGGGCCGTCGCGCGTCGCCTCAATAAAGCACCGCCTGCAAATCGGGGCAGGTGTTGAGGGCCTCGCCCGATTCCAGCAGCCGGCGCCCCTGGAAAACAGTGAAGCTGTCGGCCGCCGAGGCGAAGCGCAGCGCGGCCGGAAGGCCGGACGGCGCGAGCGCGGCGAACATCACGACCGTCTCGTCGGGGTTCGCGGGATTGGCGATCGCCTGTACCGTGCCGGCGTCTGCCGCCCGGTAGACGCGTCCCTGCCACCAGAGGGCCTTGCCCTCCACGAAGCGCACCGGGAACTGGCTCGACAGCGCGTCCGCGATGGCGTTGGTGTCCGGCCGGCCCACGAGCGCCAGCGTGCGGCGCTGGTCGGCCGGCGTCACTTGTTTGTCTGCCAGCACCGGCCAGTTGAGACGGTGCGTGCGCCACAACTGGTCGTGAAGGGCGCGCGCCGCCTTTTGCTCGGCGGCCGTGTCGGCCGGCTTGCCGCCGGTGCCGTAGACGATCAGGCCGTCGGCCGCCGAAAGCGCGTCCCGCACGGCGACGCTGTCGCGGCGGACAATCGGCGAGCGTCCCGTGGGATCCACGAGCACCCGCAGCGGGCGGCTGGTCGCGACGAAGTGGAAGGGCATGCGCTCGGCGAAGGTCGTGAACGGCACACGCTGCACGCCGTCCATCGTCTCGAGCGCCAGCTCGAGCGGCACCCGGAACACGGGGCCGTCCTGCACCAGCACGCCGCTCACGAGGGTGTCGTCGCCTTGCGGCGCGACGTGCAGATCTTCCAGGCGCAGTCGCGGCAAGCCGTGGCCCTCGATCCACGCGCGCGCGGTCGCGCCTACCGGCCCGGCGGCCGCGAGCAGCCCGCGCCAGTCGCCGTGCGGTTGCTGCAGCAGCTTCCAGAAGGCGGCGTCGCCCAATTGATCATGGAGCAAGCTCCAGACGAACGGGGCCTTGTCACCGATCTCGGCGGCCCACGCCGGGCTGTTGGGGGCGATCGGCGCGGTGAGCGGCAGATCCGCTTCCGGGTGCGCGCGCACGAAAGCCTCGTAGTTCCCGAGTAGATCATGCGCGTCGCGGCCGTGTTGCAGCTCGTTCAGATAGGCGGCGAAGCCCGCCTGCAGCCATTGGCGGTCGGCCGGGCTCGTGCCGCTCGCGCCCAGTGCCGATTCTACCAGGCAGGCGTCTGCATTCGGCGCCGCAATCGCCCGCCAATGGGGCGCCGCGATGCCGCGGAATCCGGGTGGCAGTGCCACGAGCGTTTCTTTCGGCAGTGCGAGGCCGTGGCGGCCGAGCAGCGCAAGCAGGGCTTGCGAGGCCGGATGGGCGGCGTAGAGGTTCGGCTGGCCCGGCGTGCGCGTGTAGGGGCCAGCCGCGAGCGTCACCGGTGTGTGGGACGCGAAGGTGAGCGTGGCGACGCCTTTGCTTACGGACACGCGCGCCGGCGCCGTGAGGCGCCAATTCGCCGGCAAGCGCACGCGCACCAGGGCGCCTTGATCGATTGCTTGATGCGCATACCAGGGCGCGTCCGGCCCCAACACGAGGCCTTCAGGCCCGAGGTCCGCGAGGCGACCGTCCGGCGCGTTCACGAGCGGCCGGCCGGCGTCGTAGACCTCGATCAGAACGCGTTTCGGCCCCGCGAAGGGCAGATGGGCGATCAGGCGATCGCCATGATGCTCGAAATGCACCGGATGCCCCGCGACGTTGATGCGGCTGGCTTGCAGGCTCGCAGCGAGCGGCAGCACGAGCTCGCGGCTGCCCGCCGGCACGTCGGCCCAGAAGCGCGACATGGCGAGCAGCCGATGCGAAGCCGGCTCGAGCGCCATGCTGACGCTCGCGGGCGGCAGCGTCTCGGCGAAGGCGCTTTGAGCGAGCAGCAGGACCAGCGCCGGCGTCAGCCAGCGCTTCATTTGACGACCTCGCCGCGCTTGAGCACGTGCCGCGTGAGTTGAACGCCGAAGTGATAGGCGAGGTGCGCGTGGTTGGGCGCGTCCCAGAGCACCAGATCCGCCTGCTTGCCCGGCTCGAGGCTGCCCAGGCGATCGGCGAGGCCCAGGGCGTGCGCCGCGTTGATCGTCGCGCAGGCGAGCGCCTCGCTGGGCGTCAGCTTGAGCTGCAAACAGGCCAGCGTCATCATCATGGGCATGGACTCGCTGAAGCACGAGCCGGGATTGAAGTCCGTGCCGAGGGCGAGCGCCACGCCGCGCTCGACGAGCTTGCGGGCGGGGGCGCGCTCCTTCATGTCGAGGAAGAAGGGCGTGCCCGGCAGCATCACGGCCACCGTCTCGGAGGCCGCCAGGGCCGCGATCGATTGCTCGCCGAGCATCAGCAGGTGATCCGCCGAGGCCGCCTTGAGCCGGGCCGCCAGCGCGCCGCCGCCCAGGTCCGACAGCTCGTCGGCATGCAAGCGCAGCCCCAGGCCGTGCGCGGTGGCCGCCTCGAAGATGCGCTCGGTCTGGGCCGGGGTGAAGACGCCTTGCTCGCAGAACACGTCGCAATAGCGCGCCAGCTTGCGGCGCGCGACCTCGGGGATCGCGGTGGCGACGAGAAAGTTCACGTAGGCGTCGGCGTCCTGCCCGGCGGGCACGGCGTGCGCGCCGAGGAACGTCGCGACGATCTCCTGCGGGCCTTCGGCGGCCAATCGGGCGATCGCCTCGAGTTGCTTGAGCTCGGTGTCGAGATCCAATCCGTAGCCGCTCTTGGCCTCGAGGGTCGTCGTGCCGTTGGCGAGCATGCGCTCGAGCGCGGCGCGCCCCTGCGCGGCGAGCTGATCCACGCTGGCCGCGCGCGTGGTCGAGACGGACTGGTGGATGCCGCCGCCGGCGGCCAGAATCTCCGCATAGCTGCGCCCTTGCAGGCGCATGACGAACTCTTCTTCGCGCGTGCCGCCGAAGACCAGGTGGGTGTGCGGGTCGATCAGCCCCGGCGTGACGGTGCCGCCCGCCGCGTCGATCACGTGCGTGCGGGGCGTCTGTGCGATCGCGTCGAGCACGTCGCGGGCGGGGCCGACGCAGGCAATGCGCCCGTCTCGAATGGCGAGCGCGGCGTTTCGCACGAGCCCGAGCTCGCCGAGTGCGCGCCCGCGGCGCGGGCGATCGTTGGGGCCAGCGAGCGTCGCGAGCTCGCCGATGTTCACGATGAGCGTGTCCACTTCCGTGCGGTTGATCGTCGTCGTCATGAAATGCCTCGAATCGGGCCTGTGCGGCCCTTCGGCTCCCATCCTACCACGCGTGCGGAGAGCCGGCCGTGATCCGCGCCGGTCAGTAGCCCGCGGGGTAGTCGCCTTGCTTGCGCAGCATCGTGACGAGCCCGGGAAAGCCGTAGGCTTGCTCGTAGCGCTCGGCGCGGCGCATGCCCTCGCCATAGTCGACGCTCGTGGATTTCCACATGTTCTCGCGCAGAATCTCCGCGAGCTTGGTGTGCTGCGTGCCGAGCAGATCGTACGACACCAGGTTGCAGACGCCTTCTTCGAGCGGCGGCGTGTGCGTGGGCTCGCCGTCGAGGAACATCCAGACGTGCATCAATTCGTGGGCGATCGTGCGCTCGAACACCACGCGCGGCAGCGCGTAGAGAATGGCGACCGAGACGTGGCGCGCGATCACCTTGCCGTTGCCGTCCTTGACCCAGCGCTTGGTCGTCAGCCCGTTGATGTGCCCGTCCTGGGGCAGATCTTGTTCGCCGAAGAGGCGATTGAGCGTGGCTTGATCGACGAGCCGCACCGGGATCGCATCCGTGTGGAACTCGAGGCCCAGCGTCGCGCTCAAGCGCGATTCGACGGCCTTCTCCAGTTCGGTCGCCGTGGCCGTGTCCAGCACGGCGGTCGCGTTGCAGACGTTGCAGACGTCGCGGCCGTCGGGGTAGTGCACGCCGCCGTGCGTCGTGTAGGGCGAGATGCCGCGTCCGCAGTAGACGCAGCGCGGAATGTTCGCATGCTCGGGATGGTAGCAATCGCCCCATTGATCGACCAGGTAGCGGCCGGGGCCGATCACGCCGCCGCACGCGGCGCAGTGCAGCACGGCCTCCGCCCAGGCGCGCCCGGGCAGGCTCACCAGCACGAGAAAGAGCAGCAGCAGCGTGATCACGGGCGAGCGTTTCATGGGGCGCCTCCGGCCCCTTTATACCCGCGTTACGCCCCTTGCGGGGCGCGAATCAGGCGGCGGCCGGCTGGTCCTTATCGAACAGGCCGCCGACCCAGCTGGTCGCGTCGTGCCACCAGCGGGCGATCGTGCTCAGTCCGGTGTTGGGGTCCTGGAAGGAGTGCGAGAGCGGCAGCGGCGTGCCCTGAATCATCTTCTGCGCGCGTGCCGGGGGCAGGTTGTCGACGAAGTACTGGTAGATCGTGCCCTGGCGCTTGCTCACGTCCGGATTGGGAATGTAGTCGTGCGCGACGCCGGACTGGTCGACCACCGTGATCGCCTGCGGGTTGCTGCCGCGCGGCACCTCGACGAAGCCCATGCGATCGGCGAAGTTCGCCCAGTTGCCGCCGTTGGGCAGCAGCTTCATGGTCTGGACGGCATCCGGCAACGTCATCTTGGGCGTCGTCGCGGCCACGATGCGGTTGACTTGCGGATTGCCGAAGACCTCGGGGCGCTGCAGAATCACCATCTGCTCCTGAATGCCGACCAGCAGATTGCCCTGGTTCACGAGTTGCTGGCGCTGCGCCAGCAGCTGATTCCTGTCGGCCGCCGAAAGGCTCTTGCTCGCGAGCTTTTGATCGATCGCGTGGGACTGCTGGTAAGCCGTGAAGGCCTGCATCAAGAAGTTCTGGGGATCCAGCGGCGCACGGCCGTAGCCCGCTGCGCGCAGCGCCGCGAGGCCGTCTTGCCCCTGGTTCTCGGCGCGCAAAAAGATCGCGAAGGCCGGCGCGATGTTCGCGTACACGCGGGTGTTGCCGTAGACCAGCGAATTGCGCATCGCCTGTACGTTAGAAATCAAGGCTCCGGGGGTCTTCGAGACCTGCATCAGGGCAAAGCCCTGTTCGCCCAGGCTCGCCGGATGCAGCGCGAAATCCTCCACCGCGTTGA
>DATNPP010000291.1:0-3371 GCA_036703175.1 Oscillatoriaceae cyanobacterium | reverse complement strand
GCCTTGAGCTGATACATCGCCGAGGCGGCCTGAGCCGGTGAGCCGTCGAGCTGCATGCGCAGCGCCGTGAGATCCGGCGCCGGCGCCGAAGCGGCCAACGCGAGCTGATCCGCGGGCATCGCCGGAGCCGCGGCCGTTTGCGGCTGCGGCGCGACCGGCGGCGCCACGGCCGGCTGCGGAACCGCAGGCGCCGCGAAACTCGGCTGATTGGGGATTCCCGTCATGGCCAGGACTCCTGAAGTCGAAAGGGACCTCGTTAGTTATAGGCCGCGGCGTCCAAATCTGACGTGGGACGCTAGAACGTCGGCACGTAGCGGAAGACGACCCCCGAGGGGCCGACGCCCCAGCCCAGGAACTTGACGGCGCCGTTCACGACCTCCCGGTTGACCTGGAGGCTGGTGACCTGCGCGGGCAGATCGATCTCCGTCCAGGATCGGCCGCCGTCGCTGGTGTTGAGCACACGGCCGCCCAGCGTCATCCAGCCGTTGTTGCTGTCCACGAAGCTCATGTCGAGAATCGTGCCGGGATTGAGCGTGGGCACCAAACCGTTGGGCAGTTGGACGCCGTTCGACATGGCGTTCGTCAGGGCCGTGATCGCGTTCCAGCTCGAGCCGCCGTCCGTCGAATGGTACACCGTGCCCGATTGCGTGCCGACCCAGACGTCCGTGGCCGACGTGACGCTGACGGCCGTCGCCTTGTCGTACGAGGCCAGCGAGAGCACCAGCTTCCACGGCGTCGCGCTGCCGGCCGTGCTGTCCATCTCGTAGACGCCGTTGTCGCCGGCGAAATACGCCGTGTTGAGCGTGCCCGCGCTCGCGCAAACGGCGACGGCGTTCAAGCGCCCGGGAGGCGCCGCGTTGGTGTTGATCTCGGTCCAGGCGGTGCTCGCGGCGGCCGCGCTGCCGTTGGCGGCATCGTTGCGCAGCACCAGGCCCGAGTCCGTGCACATCACGACGCTTCCGTCGTTGTACAGCGCGATCGACTTGGGCGAGTTCCAGTTGAAGTTCTGAATCGTCGGCGAGATGTCGACCCAGGTGTTGCCGCCGTCGCTCGTGCGGAACACCTTGCCCTCGGAGGCGAGCACGTAGCCGAACGAATCGTCGCCGAAGACGATGTCGTTGAAGGTGACGCCGGCCGGCGCGGCTTGCGCCGCCCAGCTCGCGCCGCCGTCGGTCGAGTGGATGATCGAATTGCTGCCGCAGGCCCAGCCGTTTTGAAAGGTGCCGTCGGCGCTCGGAAAGCTCACCCCGTCCAAAAATCCGCTGGTGGCGGTGCTGCCCGACGGCACCTGCTCCCACGCCGAGGGCGGATGCTGCGAGGTCAACGGCTGCGGCGTCGGTTGCGGGCTGGCCGGCAGCGGCGACGGCGCGGGGGTGGCCGGCGGCGGCGTGAGCGACGGGGTGGCGATGGGCACGGGTGGGGGCGTGGCCGGGGTCGTGCCCGGCGCGGGCGTGGCGACCGGCTGCTCGAACCCGGGCGGCGGCGTGGGCGCAGCCGTGCCGGGCGCGTTCGGGTTGGCGCCGATCGCGTCGATCGAGGGGCTGCTGAAGGGCACCGGCGAGGCGACCTGGAACTGGCCCACGCCGGTCGCGGCCACCGTCTGGCCGTTCGGCAGCACCACGCTGCCGATCTGGGTCTGGCCCTGCGCGACGGCCTGGCCGCTCCCGCTGACCTGAAACTGCTGCGTGGCCGTGCGGCTGATGCCCGCGCCGTCCGTCACCTGCACGGTGGCCGTGTAGTTGCCGGCTTGCGTCGGCACGCGCCAGAGCACCGAGGGGCCGGTGGTGGCGGAAAGTTGGCCCTGGCTCGCGCTCCACTGGTAGCTGAGCGCGCCGCCGGCGTCGTCCGTGGCCTGCACGTCGAGCGTCACGATGCCCGTGCCGCTCGGCGTGGCCGACAGGCTCGTGATCGTCGGGCCGCTGGGTCCGGCCGAGCTCTGCACGCCGGTCGGCGTGGTGTCCGGCGTACAGGCGGCAACGGACATCCAGAGGCCGATAAGGATCGCCAGACGAACGCGCACGGCCGGACTCCTAGTGCACCAGGCTGATGGCGTCGTCCACGGCCTTGTTGTAAGTGTCCAGCATGTTCTTGAACATCGTGTAGGCCTGCTGCGACTCGGTCATCTCGACCGTCAGCTCGTTCTGCAAGCCGATGCGCGGCGCGAACTCGAGCGAGTTGGTCTGCACGAAGCCGACCTGCGCGCTGCCGTTCTGAAACACCTGCAGCGGGCCCGCCGAGGTGGGCAGGCTGTAGATCGCGCTGCCGTAGCCGCTGGGCTGCAAATTGGCCGGCACCGCGACGCGCGCGAGCGAGAGCTGGCCGAGCGGCACCGTGCCGTCGCCGGGGTTGAGGATCGGCGTCGGCGGATCGGTGAGGCGCCCCGAGTTGCCCACCACGAAGAGGCCCTGCTCGTTCACCAAGCGGCCCGAGGCGTCGTAGTGGAAGTTGCCCGCGCGCGTCAAAAACACGCGCGCGCCGGGGCGCAGATTCTCGGCGACCAGAAAGAAGCCCTGGCCGTTGACCGCGAGCGAGGTGGGGCTGTCCGCGGGCAGAATGTCGCCCGGCTGGAAGTTGATCTGCGTCGAGCCGACGAAGAGCGTGTCCGCGCCGCCCGAGGTGGCCGAGCGGCCGCCCGTGCTCTGGGTCGGCGTGCGCGACGCCGAGGTGTCGGCGTTCGGGCTGCCGTCGAAGTTCAGATCCTGCAGATTGTAGCCGGGCTGCAGCAGGCCGGTCACGTTGCGGGCGATGTTCTGCTGCCAGGCGCTGATGGCGCGAAGCCCGGACAAAAGGCTGTATTGAACGCTGCTGCCCATGGGTGCTTTCTCCTGAATCAGGCTAGCTCACTATACCCCGGCAAGCCCGCTCCCAATCAGCGATGCGGATCACTCAAGCCCGTTTCGTGCGGCAGCGGCGCGCTGCTTTTGAGCGCGAGCTCGAGGTAGTTCTCCGCCGCCGGCAGCGCGCGCACCAGCTCTTGCTCACCGCGGCGCGGGCCGGCCAGGTTGTACTTGGCATACAGAAAGGCGAGCATCGGCTTGAGGCGCAGCGCCAACTTCAGCGGCACGCGGAACGGCTGCTTGTTCAAGTAGGACTCGACCGCCAGCTTCTGCACCGCGCGATCCCAGGCCAGATCGACGATCACCTCGCGGCGGCGATCCGCCGCGTACAATTGCTCGGCGAACGCCGCCTGGCCGGCGAGCACGGGAGCGAACTCGCGTTGCCAGGTGCGCTCGTACTCGATCAGGCGATCGCTCACGGGCACGTGTTGATGGCGAATCACGGTCTCGGCGGCCATCAAGCCGCTTCTGCAGGCGAAATACAGCCCGTCGCGCGTCGCGGGCGCCACGAGGCCGGCGGCGTCGCCCACCAGC
>DATNPP010000266.1:0-2674 GCA_036703175.1 Oscillatoriaceae cyanobacterium | reverse complement strand
GGTATGAAGGCCATGCTTGCCCAGGAGAAGCCCTTGTTCCGCCGTCTCGTCCCGCTCGTCGCGCTCGCATTGCTGACCGGCTGCGCCAACACCGCGCCGCCTCCGGGCGTGTTGCGCGTGGCGCTGCAAGACGACCTCAAGACCCTCGATCCGGCGATCGGGTACGACGTGCCCTCCTGGAGCGCCGAGCACCTGATGTACCGCAGCCTGGTGAACTACGGCTTCGACAACCGCATCGTGCCGGATCTGGCGAGCAGCTGGCGCGTCGAGGACGGCGGCACGCGCTACGTCTTCACGCTGCGGCCGCATCTGGCCTTTTCGGACGGCAAGCCGCTCACGAGCACCGACGTGGTCGCCTCGCTCGATCGCCTGCTGAACCCCGCCACCAAGTCGCCCGGCGCGAGCTTCTACACCGAGATCGTCGGCGGCGCGGACTGTCTCGCGGGCAGAGCCCATCACGCGAGCGGCCTCGTGGCGAACGATCCGCACACCGTCAGCATCACGCTCGCGCATGCCGATCCGATCTTCCTGCAACTGCTCGCCATGCCCTTCACGGCTGTGTTGCCCGCCGGCACGCCGACCGTGGCGCACGCGCCGATCGGCGAAGGGCCCTTCAAGCTCGCCGAATGGGTGCCCGGCGTGCGCATGCGCTTCGTGCGCAATCCCTACGCCAGCGAGCCCAACCACCTCCGAGGCGTCACCTACGAGCTGGGCATCAACGAGACGCTCGAGGTGCTCAAGTTCGAGCGCGGCGAGCTCGATCTGCTCGGCGTGAACCGCAACATTCCGGCCGCCGAGTTCGGATTGATGATGGAAGATCCCAAGTACGCCCGGCGCATGGTGCACGCGCCGGACGCCGCCATCAACTACATCGGCATGAACTGCCGCGTCGCGCCTTTCGACAAGCCGCTCGTGCGCGAGGCGATCGCCTGCGCGATCGACAAAAAACGCCTCGTGACGCTGGTGAACAACCGCGGCCAGGTGGCGCAGGGCATGGTGCCGCCGCCCGTGCCGGGCTTCGATCCGACGCTCGCGGGCTATCCCTACGACCCGGCGCGCGCCCGCGCGCTGCTGGCAAAGGCCGGATTTCCGCACGGCTTCTCGAACACGTACTACTGCGTCAGCAACGACAGCGCCGTCAAGATCGCGCAGGCGATTCAGCAAGACCTCGCCCAGGTGGGCATCAATCTGACGATCAAGGCGCTGGCCTTTCCGACGTTTCTCGACGCGAAGGCGACGGCGGGCCGGGTCGGCATCTCGTCGGGCAACTGGTCGCAGGACTATCCGGATCCCAGCGACTTTTTGACGACCATGTTCGCCTCCAAGAACATCCACGCGACGGATTCGCTGAACGACACCTACTACTCCAATCCGCAAGTGGATCACTGGCTGGATCAGGCCGGTGCGGCGGCCGATCCGGCCGAGCGCGCGAAGTACTTCCGATTGGCCGAGAAGCAAATCGTGCAAGACGCGCCGGTGGTGCCGCTCTACTTTCCGGTGAAGTATCAGATGGCCTCGGCGCGCGTGCAGGGTTTCCGGATTCATCCGATCTGGGCCATGGCGCTTTCCGGCGTGAGCGTGAAGTAATGGGCAAGCTCGTCTTCTTTCGAGTGATCTGGGCCGCTGTCGTCTGGCTCGCGGTGGCGGCGTTGACGTTCGCGATCACCTTTCTGGTGCCGGCCGATCCCGCCAAGGTGCTCGCGGGTCCGCAGGCGGATCCGGCCACGGTCGCGCGAATTCACCACCTGCTCGGGCTCGATCGCCCCGTGCCCTTTCAGTTCGCGCGCTACGTCTGGCACGCGCTGCACGGCGACTTCGGCACGAGCTTCGTGACCAATCAGCCGGTGCTGCCGGCGATTCTCGCGCGCGCCCCCGCAACGCTCGAACTGGCACTGGGCGCCGTCGTCGTCTACGTGCTGCTCGGCGGCGGACTGGGGCTTATCGGCGCGATCAAGCCGGGCAGCTGGGGCGATCGCCTCGGCTCGGGCTGGGCGATCGCGGGCCTCTCGGTGCCGACGTTCTGGCTGGGCCTCGTGCTGCTGTTCTTCTTCGCCTATCGCTTTCCGCTCTTCCCGCTGGGCGGCACCGGCACGCTCGCGCATCTCGTACTGCCCGCGCTCACGCTGGGGATTGGCGGCGCGGCCTACTACACGCGCCTGGTGCGCCAGGAGCTCGGTCGCGAGCTCAAGCAGGACTACATCCGCGCCGCGCGCGCCAAGGGGCTGAGCGAGCGCCGGGTGATTCTCGTGCACGGTCTGCGCAACGCGAGCCTGCCGCTCGTCACGCAGCTCGGCATGGACTTCGCGATGCTGCTGGGCGGCGCGGTGCTCACCGAGACCGTCTTCGCCTGGCCGGGCATCGGGTCGCAGGCGGTGCAGGCGATCTACACGCTCGACATCCCCATGATCATGGGCACGGTGCTCTTCGCGGCGAGCGCGATCGTGATCGTCAATCTGCTCGTCGACCTCAGCTACTTCGTGCTCGATCCGCGCATTCGTCAAAGCTGAAAGGAAAGCCCATGCGCCGCTTGCTCGTCCTCGCGCTTCTGACCGTCGCCCAACCGGCCTGGGCGGCCGGCGCCGTGCTCACCGAGCAGCAGGTCGTGCTGCCGGCGAAAGGGCCCTACGTGGTCTCGCTCGCCAATCTGCGCGGGCAGGTGGTGGTGCGCCGTTGG
>DATNPP010000250.1:0-5088 GCA_036703175.1 Oscillatoriaceae cyanobacterium | reverse complement strand
GCGCGCTGTTCGCCTGGGGCTGGTCGCTCGTGCGCGTCGGCGAAGAAGACGCCGCCATGAACGTCTGGAAGCAAGGCCTCGACGCCTATCCGTCCAGCCGCTACGCCAAGGCTGTGCGATTGGCGCTCGGCAATTTGCTTCTGGCCCGCGGCGACCATTTGCAGGCCAGCACCTACTACAACGAGGCGGCGCGCGAGGGCAACGACGAGGCCCTCATGGCCCGCGCCGAGCTGCTCGCGGGCGAAGCCTACGCGGACACGCGCGACTTCGGCCTCGCCATCAGCCACTACCGCTCCGTTCCGGACGACTCGCCGCTGCGTGAGCCGGCGGGCTACGGCATCGCCTGGTGCACCTGGCAACAGGGCCAGCTGGACGACGCGCTGGGCCTCTTCGAGAAGTGGATTTCGGAATGGCCGCAGAGCGGCTACCGCGCCGCCGCGCTGTACGATCACGGCGCGATCGAGGCGCAGCAAGGCCACATGGACACCGCCACCTCGGACTGGAGCCGCGTGGTCGACCTCTCGCCCCGCTCCAGCTGGGCGGAGGACGCCCTTTATCAGCTCGGCAAGGCGGCGTTCGCCGCGGACGACTACAACGGCGCCGTCGCCTACGGCCGTAAGCTGGAAGACGTGTTCCCGCGCAGCCGCTGGCTCGGCCCGATGCTCTGGATGCGCGGCGAGAGCTACCTCGCGATCGGCCATTACTCGGACGCGATCAAGGCCTACTCTCAGCTCGCCGTGCTCGGCAATCAGGACTTCCTGTTGGGCCAGGGCACCCAGGTGGACTTCAAGATCGGCATGGCCAACTTCTACGCCGGCAACTACGGCGAGGCGGCGCGCGTGCTCGAAACGGTCGAGAGCGGCCCGATGGCCGACACCGCGCTCTTCTGGCAGGCCGAGGCGCGCTACCGCACCGGGCAGTACGACCAGGCGCGGGCGCTCTACACCAAGCTGATCGATCGCAGTCCGCACTTCGATCGCCTCGCCGAGGGCTACTACGGCCTGGGCTGGTCGTGCTATCGCCTCTCGGACTACGCGGGCGCCCGCGCGGCTTTTGCCGAAGCCTCGGCCCGCTTGCCGCAAGGCCGCATGCAGCAGGACGCCACCTTCCGCTGGGGCCTCGCGCTGATCGACATGCACGAGTGGGACGCGGCGCGCGGCATCTTCGCGCAGCTGCTCGCCAAGAGCCCGGAACCGGATTTGGCGCTCGAAGCGCGCTTCCAGACCGCCTGGAGCTACTACCGCGAGGACAGCCTGGACTCCGCCAGCAAGGCCTTCGCGGACTTCGCGAGCACCTATCCGCAAAGCAATCTGGCGCCGCAGGCGCTCATCTGGGAGGGCCGCAGCTACTTCCGGCAGAACAACTACGCGCAGGCGATCGCCGTGCTCAAGAGCGCGATCGCGCACCCGCTCATCACGCCGGGGCAGGTCTACGAGGCGCGCGAGCAGCTCGCGGCCGCCTACCACAACTCCGGCGATTACGACGACGCGCGCCTCATCGACGAACAGTTGCTCAAGACGCCTAATCTGCCGCCAGATCGCGTGGCCGAGCTGCAAGAGGGCGTCGTGCAGGCCTACCTCAAGGCCGGCGAGGTGCTGCAAGCCCGCGAGGCGGTGCTCGCCCACAATCCGCTGGCGCAGGCCGATCTCGACGCGTTGTCTTCGATCATGCAGGCCTTGTACGACAAGGCCGACTGGGAGCAAGTGATCGAGACCTTCAAGGCGGTGCCGCAGCCGACCGATCAAGAGACCTACTGGGCCGGCAAAGCGCACCTCGAGCGCCAGGACGACGAGGGGGCGATCGCGCTTTTGACGAAGCTGCGCGAGACGCAGGATCAAGATCTGCGCTCGCAGGCGCTGCTGGACCTCGCCAAGGCCTACCGCGCCAAGGGCGACCTCGCCCTCGCGCGCGACACGCTGGTGCAGGTCTCGACGGCGTTCGCGGACAAGCCCGTCGCGGGCGACGCGTTGCTGCAGGCGGGCGACATCGCGCAGGCGCAGCACGACGACAACACGGCCGAGACGTACTACCGCGGCGTGGCCGAGAACCACAAGTACAGCCTCGATCAGCGCCGGCAGGCCTGGATGGCGATCGGCGACATGCACCGCGCGCAGCGCGAATGGGGCGCCGCGCTGCTGGGCTATCGCGGCGCGATGGGCCTCGGCCCGGCCGGCAGCCTCGGCATGGCGCTCGCGAGCTACTGGGCCGCCGACGTGCTCGTCGAGATGAAGGACTTCAAGGAAGCGATTCATATGCTGCAAGGCATCCAGTATCCGGACAAGGCCGAGCCGCTGCCCTCGCTCGCCGGCTTGAAGCAGGGCGAGGCGCTCGAGCAGCTGGGCAGCTGGCACGAGGCGATCGACCTCTATAAGCGCCTGGCCCAGATCGCGCCGACCACCCAGGCCGCCGAAGCGCGCGGCCGACTCACCTGGATCAACGCCAACGTGCCCAAGGAGATGCGCTGATGCGTGCCACCGCGCTCGCGCTCGCGAGCCTGCTCCTCCTCGTGAACCCCGCCCTGGCCCAGCAGGCCAGCGGCGACAACACGCCCGACACCGGCGACAAGCTGCCGGCGCAGCTGCCGTCCGTGACGGTACAGGGCGAGGACCACTCGACCGCCGGCGACGACCACGGCAAGGTGGCGCCCATGGCGGGCGTGGACGCGTCGCCCGTGAAGCTGCCCGATCCGCTCGCGCGCCGCGCGACGTCCGAGGGCAACGCCGCCTTGATGGTCGACGTGACGCCCTCGACGCTGCTGCCGGCGGCGCCGCTGCCGCAGCCGCGCATGCCGTACACGAGCATCGCCGGCGCCTATGGTCCCGTCTCCCAGTACCAGCTGGACCTCTACGACTCGCGCTTCTGGGGCCCGGCGCTCGGCATCACGCAGTTGGGCGGCCACGCCGGGTGGGGCTGGTCGGACTGGAGCGGGCAAGAAGCGCTCGATTGGACCAACATCGGGCGATTGGACGCGCGCGGCGACGGCTTCGCCTGGAACCAGGGCGCGCTCAAGGGCAGCCAGCTCTACTGGCACGCCGGCCTGGAGCATGGCGACAGCGAGACCTTTCTGATGGGCGTGGACGCCGATCGCGGCTATCTGGGCGACGGCAGCACGCTGCTCGCCGGCAACGGCCTGGCGGCCCACTACGGTGCGCGCGCCCAGTACCGCCCCGCGCCCGCCGGCGATCATCAGTTCCAGCTCGAAGGCCAGGCGCAGTACCGCGCCTGGGGCAACCAGGCCGGCCCCGAGGGCTACGCGAAGGTCTCGGATTTCTGGTCGTTGTCGAATCAGGTGCAGTTCGAGGGCGCGCTGGGCGGTGGATACTGGGGCTTCGAGCCGGTCGCCGATCCCATGGTCGCTTTCCACTACCGGCCGCGTCCGGACACGCACTTCTTCACGAGCCTGCAGAGCGAGACCGAGCTGCCGAACTTCGCGGATCTCTATCTGCGCCGCGCGGCGGCCGCGCCGAATCCGAACCTGCAGGCCGAGCGCGTCGACGGCTGGGGGCAACTGGGCGCCAGCCAGCGATTGACGGACGCGCTCTGGGGCATCGTGGGCCTCAACCTCAAGCACAGCCTGCGTCACATCTACTGGGCCGACACGACCGGTTCGGGCCTGTGGACGCCGGTCAACGCGAGCGACGTCGAGTGGCTGCCGGGCGCATTCGGTCGCTTGCAAATTCAGTGGGCGCCGGGCATCAGCCAGCAGCTGGCCTACGGCTTCGACAGCGCGTTTCCGCTGGGCGCGATGCAACATGACCTGAGCACCACCCTCGACGGCACGCTGCTCGACCAGCGGCTCGAGCTCAAGGTGGGCCTCGACGGCCGCATGGTGACCCTCTCGACGAGCCAGTCGCCCGGCGGCGGCTTCGGCGAGGCGCTCTACGCCGAGTTGGGCGGCTCGTACGCGCTCAGTTCGGATTGGCGCCTGGGCCTGCAGGCCACCGACGTGCCGCTGCTGCTGCACCAGCCGGCCGCCGACTACTTCATGCCGCTGCCGCTCGTGAGCGCGAAGTTGCAGTACGAGTTTTAGGAGGCGCCATGACCCAACGCCCCCGCAAGCAGCAAGGCCCCTACGACGGCATCTACGGCATTCCGGTCGACCTCGGCGACGAGCCGGCGCCGCAGCCGCGGCCGAAGCCGAAGGCGAAGAAGGTCCGCAAGGCGCCGAAGCGCCCGCCGACCCAGCGGCGCAAGCGCGCCGTCGGCGTGCTGTCCTGGGAAGGCTCGGTCGCGGCGCACCTGGCGGCGGTGCTGGCCGTGCTGCTCTGGCCGCGGCATGCGCAGGTGCCACCGCCGAAGCCCCAGGTCATTCCGATCGAAGTCTCCTTCGAGGCGCAGCCCGTCACGCCGCAGAAACACGTCGCGCCGCCCGGGCCGCAAAAGCACCAGGATCCGAAGCCGGTCCCCAAGGCGCCCGAGAAGCCGCACGTGACGATTCACCACACCCAGGCCGTCACGAAGCATCACGCCGTGCCGCGCCCGGCGACGGTGCGCGCGCCGCATCATGGGCATCCGGCGCAGAAGGCGTACCACCAGCTCACGCAGGCGGATCTCATCGCGCTGGCGCGCAAGCGTTTCGATCAGAGCGATGAGCAAGACGCCCAATCGCTCGCGGCACTCGCGAAGGCGTCCAAGGAGGGCTCGCATTCGAAGCCGCAGCCGGCTTCGGGCGTCACGCAGGGCGATCCGACGACGAATGCTTCGGGCATGAGCGGCGCGCTCGCGAGCCGCGCAATTCTCACCCGCGTGGTGCCCTCCTACCCGCCGCGCGCCGAGGCGCTGGGCGAGGAAGGCTCGGTGCGCGTGCGCGTCTGGGCGACGCCGCAGGGCGGCGTGGAACGCGTCGAGGTGCTGCGCTCATCAGGCTGGTCCTACTTCGATCGCGCCGCCGTGACGGCCGTGCGCCAGTGGGTGTTCAACGCGTCGCCCAGTGCCGGCGAAGAGTACGGCGACGTGACGCTGTACTTCCGCTTGCGCTGACACCGTCATAGAGTCGCCACCTCGCGTGGCGCCCCTCCCCCTGGCGAGGGGGAGGGACGCCGAAGCCCTGTTCAGGGGCTGAGGCTGGGTGGGGGAGTCTCCCGGCGG
>DATNPP010000246.1:0-7612 GCA_036703175.1 Oscillatoriaceae cyanobacterium | reverse complement strand
TTCCACGCGCGCGGGCGCTGGCGCTGCTCGCGACCTTCGAGCGCGACGCGGCGTTCCTCGCGCAAGCGCAATCGGCGCTCTCGGGCGGCGAGCGCCAGATGGTCGGCCTCGTGCGCGCGCTGCTGCTCGCGCCGCGCGTGTTGCTGCTCGACGAGATCACCTCGGCGATGGACCCCACCAACACGGCCCGCGCCGAGGCGCTCGTGGCCGAGTGGCTCGCGGCAGAGGCCTCCCGCGCCTGCGTCTGGATCAGCCACGACGCGGCGCAGCGAGAACGCGTCGCGACGCGCGAACTGTCGCTGGAGGGCCGCTGACATGCACGCCGCGCCGACCCTCGGCATCGGGCAGCTCGCCCTCGCGGCCGCGTTGATGGGCGTCAACGTGGTGCTGTCGCTGTTCTTCAGCCTGGGGCTCGGGCGCGATCTGGTCGTCGCGTCGCTGCGCATGACGATTCAGCTGCTACTCGTGGGCTACGTGCTGACGTGGATCTTCGCGCAGGGGCAGCCGGTGCCCGTGCTCGTCGCCGCCTCGGCGATGGCGATCGCCGCGGGCATCGCGGCCGTCGATCGCACGAAGCGGCGCTTTCGCGGCATCTACTGGCAGAGCACGGTGGCGATCATGGGGGCGGCCTTCGGCGTCACGGCCCTCGCGCTCGTGGGCATTCTTCAGATTCGCCCCTGGTACGACGCGCAGCTCGCCATTCCGCTGCTGGGCATGGTGCTCGGCAACGCCTTGACCGCCGTCTCCCTCGCGCTCGATCGCTTCACGGGCACGTTGGTGACCGAGCGCGCCCAGGTGGAGACCTTGCTGGCGCTGGGCGCAAGCCGCTGGGAGGCCGCTCACGGCGCGATTCGCGAGACGTTGCGCGTGGCGATGATTCCGACCCTCAACACGATGGCCGTGATGGGCGTGGTGAGCTTGCCAGGTATGATGACCGGCCAGATTCTGGCGGGCGCCGCGCCGACCACCGCCGTGGGCTACCAGATCGTCATCATGTTCATGATCGCCTCGGCGAGCGCGCTGGGCACGCTCGCGATCGTGCTGTTGGCCTTCCGGGCGCTTTTCGACGCGCGCGATCGCCTGCGCCTCGATCGGCTCTCGTCTTCCGGCCCTTGACCCGCCAAGCGCATGGCCGGTGTGTGCTAAAATCTGTTAACCATTAATTAAGAAACGACCCACGATCGCAAGCGGGGGCTTCGCCGGGCGGATAACCATGGCGGAGTGAGTCGGAAAGGTTTTGCCATGAAGCGTTGGATGACGGCGATTTTGGGCCTGCTTTGCCTCTCGGGCTGCGGCACCTCGAATGGCGCCCAGCTTTTGAGCAGCTTCGAGGCCGTGGCCCCGACCAACGTCCGCGCGATGGGCCAGGTGCCCTCGTTCGCGCCGTCGATCACGGCCGACGCCCACGCCGGCAGTTTCGGCCTCGCACCGGCGGGCCCACTGCACTTCTACTTCTGCTCGGACACGCACGACGGCTTCTCGCTGTTCCGTAAGATGGTCGGCCAGGCGAACGAAGCGCGGCCGGCCTTCGTGCTGGACGGCGGCGACCTCACGGAGCAGGGCATGGCGAGCGAGACGCGATTGCTCAACTCGACGATTGCGGGCCTGCAGGTGCCCTTCGTCGCGCTGCCCGGCAACCACGACTACAAGCATGACAACATCAAGGCGTTCGAGCAGGAGTTCGGCAACACGCCGCGCACCTTCGACAGCGCGGGCGTGCACTTCATTTTGATCAACGATGCGGATCAGCAGCTTTCCGAGGACACCTTCAAGTTCCTGGAGTCCGATCTGCCGAAGTATCCGAACACGCCGATCGTGGTCGCCATGCACGTGCCGGTCGAGTGGAAGAGCACCCCGGCGGCGCTCGAGATGCTGCACAAGCTGCTGCCCGGCACGATCGCCGAGCCGAAAATCGAGAACCCTCAACAGGTTCAGCGCTTCACCGACCTGATGCAGCGCTACCATGTCGCGCTGGTGCTGGCGGGCCACACGCACTTCCCCGGCCACTACGAGGCCGAAGGCGTGCCCTACGAGGTCGCCGGCGCCGCGGGCGGCAAGCTGATCAACGTCGGCGCCTCGCACGAGTATCTGGACGTCACGATCGAAGACGGCAAGCCCAGCATCAAGCACGTGGCGCTCGATCAGCCGACGAACAACATCCTCGAGGTGGCCGAGAACATGCTGGAATACTTCCTGATGCAGCAGCGCGAAGAGCAGAACGGCGTCGCCGCTTCATAGAGGAGTTTTCGCCTCTACGAACAACCTCTAGCGCGCCGTGGTCCTCGCCAACCAATCGGCCACCAGCTCGAGTGCCGCGGGCGCGATCGTTTCCGTGATCGTGCCGTACTCTTGTGGCAGGCCCGTGTTGGCCGTTTGCAGCAGGTGGTTGAGACCCGGCAGCACCACCGTCGTCACGTGACGCTCGCCGTGGCTTTCGAGCGTGTCGCGAATCGCGCGCAGGTTCGCGGCCGCCTCGACCTGCACGTCCTTGTCCCCGTTGATCGCGAGCACCGGCACGCGGACGCGGGCCAGATAGTCGCGCGGATCGGTGCGCAAAAAGAAGCGGTACCAGGGCGAGAGCAGCGCTCGAATCTGCCCCTCGGCCTGCGCGCGGGTTGGCGCGTCGACGCCGGGCGGGGCGAGCAAGGCTTCGAGCTCGCGGCGGGCCGTGGCGTCGTCGCTCGGGCCCTTGGCGATCGCGAGCACGCGCCGCTGCAGTTCCATGGCCTCGTCGACCTTCTCGGGGGCCCCTCCGGACGCGCGCAACAGCAAGCCGACCTGCTGCACGATGATCGCGTCCCCCGGAAACCCGGGAGCGGCCAGTAACACCAAAAACGCCACGTCGGGCGACTCGGCGGACACCATCGGGGCGATCAGTCCGCCTTCGCTGTGGCCCATCAAGCCGATGCGCGTCGGATCGATTTCCGGCCGCGTCTCTAGGAAGGCGATGCCCGCCGCCACGTCGCGCGCCAGGTCGGCCGTCGTCGCCCGCGCGAAATCGCCGCTCGACTCGCCCGCGCCGCGATCGTCGACGCGCAGCACCGCAAAACCGCGGCGCGTCAGCACGTCCGCCCAGAGCTTGAAGGGCTTGTGCCCGAACAGCGTGCAATCGCGGTCGTGCTGGCCGGAACCCGGTATCAACAACACGGCCGGAAAGGGCCCCGCGCCATGCGGCTCGGTGAGCGTGCCGGCGAGCGTGACGTCGTCGCGGACGTTGGAATAGCGCACCGCTGCGACGGAGTACGGGTAGGGCGGCTGGGGTTCTTGTGGCCGGTCGATGGGAGGGGCCTCGCCGCGCGTCAGTACCAGCGGGATTCTGCTGGGGCCTTGCTGCCAGGTGCCGTCGAGGCGATCGCCGCCGAGCTCGCCGTCGAAGCCGCCGTGCAGTTTTTCGCTGGTGGCCGTCAAATGCCTGCCGTCGACGGCCACGGCCTCGAGGGGAATGCCGAGCTGGCCCTGATCGGGCGAATCCACCGTGCCGCGCCAGCCGTCGGCGCCTTTCGCGAGGTGCAGTACGAGCCGCAGCTTGAAGGGCCCGAGGTCGAGCGCGCCGAACCAGCTGCCTTCGAGGGATGCGGCGTCCGCCACGCTAGAACTCGACCACGGTCGCCATGCCGTCCGTGTCGTACGGATCGCCACCGCCGTTCTTGCCGACGTAGGGCCGGCCGCCGCCGATGCCCGCGATCTTGTAGCTGCGCTTCAGATCGGAAACGCCCGTGATGACCTGGGCGATGAGATCGCGCTCGGCGTCGATGTCCGGGCTGATCTTGTGCGTGGTGGTGTGCCGGCGGCTGTCCCACTCGATGCCGATGTCCTTGGTGCCCGAGATCAGCCAGACGTCTTGCCCGTCGCCGTCACGCAGCGGCGCGCGCCAGGCGCGGCAGTGGTCGCGGTGGTGCACGTCGCTGGCGTTCGTCTCCCAGGCCAGATCCTGTTGGCGGCCGAAGAGGTAGAGGTTGCTCACGGGGGCGGTGGGATCGGCGGAACCACGCACGAGCGCCCAGCCCATCTTCAGCACGGAGCCGGCCGTGATCGGCGCCGGATGCACCCAGCCCGAGCGCAACATGGCGGCGTCGAGCTGGTCCTGCGTGCCGACCACGACGACGTTGATCGGATCGCCCGGAATCAGGCGATCGGCCGGGTCGTTGGGTTGCGCGGGATCGCCCGAGAAGGTCGTCCAGCCGGGCACCACGCTCGCGATCTGCGACGAGGTCAGCGGCGGATCCGACGGCGTCTCGGTCGCGGAGGCCGTGCCCGTCGCCGTTTGGGCGGGATCGGCGCTCGGCGTCGCGACGGGCGGCGTCGAGGTGGCGAGGTCGTTCATGGAGGCGGGCAGCGTCTTTTGCGCGAGGGCCGCGGCGGGCACGACCGGGGCGACGCTGAGGGCGGGCGGCTTTTCGCCGCAGCCGGCCGTCGCGGCCATCGTCAGCAGGCCCGCGAGAAAAATCAGGGTCGTCGACCGATGCGTCATGGGTTTCCACCGCGCGACTCGCGCGCGCTCCTGAAGCAGTTATCCGCGAATCGGCGCCGGTCTGGACCAAGACTACGATAAGAAAGCGGTAATCTCTGTTTAAACCGGTGCCCGCCGTGCCCGCGGGGGGGCCGGAAGGCTGGAACTTGCCGAGTCGAGCGGGTCATGCCAGCATGAAGGGATGCGCACGATGCGGAACGCTCCCTACGACGTCTTTCCAGCGCCGCCGGACGAACTCGTCCAGGGGGATCCCACGGGCGTGCCGCTGGTCGTGATCGTCGGCCCGACGGGCGTCGGCAAGAGCGATCTGGCGCTCGAGCTGGCGAAAGCCAATCGCGGGGCGATCATCTCGGCGGATTCACGGCAGATTTACGCGGGCTTCGACATCGGCACGGCGACGCCGAGCGCCGAGGAGCTCGCGGCGGTGCCGCACGACATGATCACCTGCGTCGATCCGACCTACACCTACACCGTCGCCGAGTATCAGGCGGCGGCGCGCGAGGCGATCGCCAAGCGCCGCGCGCAGGGCTATTTGCCCTTTCTGGTCGGCGGCACGGGGCTGTACGTTCGCGCGGTGCTCGACGGGCTGACCATTCCGCCCGCGCCGCCGGATCCGGCCTTTCGCGCCTCGCTCGAAGGCGTGCCGGATCTGCACGCGCGGCTCGCGGAGGTGGATCCGGACTCGGCCGCGCGGCTGCACCCCAACGACCGCGTGCGCCTGGTTCGGGCGCTCGAGGTGCATCACGCCACGGGCCGCCCGATCGGCGAGTTCCAGCACACGACGCCGTGCCCCTACAAGTTGCTCACCCTGGGCGTCGGCGCGCCGCGGGCGTATCTCTACGAGCGCATCGACGCGCGCGTGCTGGCCATGATGGCGAACGGTTTCGAGGACGAAGTCACGGCGCTCGCGGCGCGCTACGGCTGGGATCTGCCGCTGCTCGGCACGCTGGGCTACGCCGAGATCGGGGCGGCCCTGCGCGGGGAGTTGCCGCGTGACGAGGCGATCGCGGTGATGGCCCAGCACACGCGCAACTACGCGAAGCGCCAGCTGACCTGGTTCCGCGGCGATCGCCGCGTCCACTGGCTGATGCGCGACGCGACGCGCGGCACGGCGGACCTCGTTCAAGAGGCGGACGCGCTGCTGCGCCGCTGGGCCCTCGCGGGGACCTGACGCGGGGAATGCCCCCGGCGAGCTTGTGACGCGGATCATAATCCTGAGAGTCGCGGCAAGCGCTCGGGTAGAAGACAAGCATCCCCTTTGCGATGAGGTTCCCATGCGTCTCGCTCGTTACGTTTTGCCCGCGCTGATGGCCCTGGGGCTGCTCGCGCCCGCCGTTCCGGCCCTCGCCGACAGCACCGTGGTCACCAAGGGCGGCACGCTCACGGCGCACGAGTACTATCCGACCTACACGGCGCTGGTCGTGATCACGCCGGACTTTCGGATGAAGGTCATTCCGACCGATCAGGTCGTGTCGATCGACGGCGTGCCTTATGCGCAGGCGTACTGGGGCACGAGCAATTTGCAGAGCGACACGATCGGCAATCTGGGCGCCGGGGCGAGCCCGACGGCGCCGAACGCGGCGCGTGGAGCAACGGCGTCCGGGGCGGCCTCATCGCGCGTGCTGGGACTCGCGAGCGGCACGCGGCTGGTGTACGACGTGCAGCAGGTGCGCAGCACCTGGTTGCGGCACGGCCTGACCATGGCGAAGCGCCCGGACGAAACGCTCAAGGGCACCAAGACGTCGCTCGTGTCCGCCAGCGGTACGGCGGGCCTCTCGCTCACCGAAAACACGACTTATGGCCCGGCGGCCAAGGCGACGCCACCGACGACGCTCACGCTGGACCTCGCGCCGCGCGGCGGCGGCGTGTATCTGCAATCGATGACGAACGACGACGCCCGATTGCGTCCGGCGCATCAGGTCTCGCACCTGGCGGTGCCGGCGCTTTTGTGGCCGAACGACTTGTCGGTCGGAAAGACCTGGGTCGTCGGGCCCTACCAGGGCTTCGGCCAATCGACCGTGATGCGCATGCAAGTGGTGGGACAGGAGACCGTCACGGTCCCGGCGGGCACCTATCCGGACGCCTACAAGGTTGTCGGCTATGGCCATGTGTGCGGCGGGACCTTCTACACGGATAAGGGCCGTCTGGCGAATCAGGTGGGCGTGATCGAACAGCAAGTGTGGATCGCGCCCGGCCTGGGGGTCGTCAAGCAGGTGCAGCGCCTGCACTTGCACCAGGACTACTTTCCGAACCAGCCCAAGGGGGCCGAGCAGCCGCTCGTGCTGGAGATTCAGCAAACCGACGCGTTGCGCGAGTTCAGCCTGGGCAAGCAATGAACCTGCCCTTCTTCAAGTACCAGGGCACGGGCAACGACTTCATTCTGCTCGACGGCCGCGCGGGCCTGCCTGAGCGCGACTGGGCCGAGGTCGCGCGCCGCTGGTGCGATCGCCATCGCGGCATCGGGGCGGACGGGCTGTTGCTGTTGTGGCCGGGGAAAGAAGCGCCCTGGCGCATGCAGGTCGTGAACGCGGACGGCAGCGTGCCTGAGATGTGCGGCAACGGCTTGCGCTGCTTTGCGCGCTATCTGCACGATCAAGGCCTCGCGCCCACGGGCGCCTTCGCGGTCGAGACCGGCGCGGGCGTGTTGCATCCCGAGGTGTTGACGGACGGCCGCGTGCGGGTGGACATGGGGCCGCCGATTTTGGAGCGCCAGCACATTCCGATGGGCGGACCGCGCACGGCCCAGGTGATCGAGGAGCCGCTCGAGGCGGCGGGGCGTCGCTTCGAGGTGACGGCGGTGTCGATGGGCAATCCCCACGCCGTGATCTTCGTGCCCGACGTGGAGGCCGTGCCGCTCGAGACCTGGGGGCCGGCGCTCGAGCATCATCCGTTGTTTCCGGCGCGGGCGAACATCGAGTTCGTGCAGGTGACGTGCAAGGAGGCCGCGCGCATGCGCGTCTGGGAGCGCGGCGCGGGGCCGACGCTCGCGTGCGGCACGGGGGCGTGCGCGGTGCTCGTGGCGGGGGTGCTGACCGAGCGGTTGGAGCCGGAGGCCACGATCACGCTGCCGGGCGGGGACCTCGAAATTGCCTGGGGCGCGGACAATCGCCTGCAGATGACCGGCCCGGCCGAGCTCGTCTT
>DATNPP010000245.1:0-2356 GCA_036703175.1 Oscillatoriaceae cyanobacterium | reverse complement strand
CTCGGCGATCGCCGATTGCACTTCACGGCTGAGGCTGAGCGGCTTTCCGGCGGAAGTGAGCCAGCCGGCCACCTGGCTGACGGAGAGCACGGGCGTGCCGCCCAGTTCGCATTCCCCGTCGAGGCCCTCGAGGGGCGAGCGATCGGGGAAAACCAGCGCGACGTACACCGGCAGGCGCTCGAGCTGGCGATTGGCCAAAAACTCGAGCAGCGAGGCCCGCTTGGTCTCGAGCTGGGCCAGCGCATTCTCACGCTCGGCGCGACCGCCCGCGACGAAGGTGTGCTCCCAGGGGCCCTTCGCGGCCAGCCTCACGCGGCCGTGCCAGTGCTTGTATTCGAGCAGAAAGATGCCGTTGGGACCGAGCACCACCACGTCGATGTCGTCGGGATCGTGCTGCCAGCGTTGTCCCGGCAGGATCAAATGCGGCAGCACCGTAAACGCCGCCGGCAGCGACAACAGGGCGCTGACGATCGCCGTCTCGCCGTGTTCGATCAGATCCCGATGCGTGCGCAGCTCGGCCATGGGCTAGGCGACCATCCCGGCGTCTATCACGTGTGCCCCGTGGTTCAAGATCGATCTCCTAGTGGGTCGCCGCTTTGGCCTCACGCAGCTCCTTGATGCGATCGCGAAGCGTGGCGGCCGTTTCGAAGTCGAGCACCGAGGCGGCGTGCCGCATCTCTTGTTCGAGCTGTTTGATGAGCTTCTCGGCTTCGGCGGGCGCCAGAGCCGAGGGTGCGGCCGTGTACTTCGCCTCGCCGTCCGCGGCCCGAAGGCTTTCGAGCAGGCGGTTGCGGGACGATTTGACGATCGCGCGCGGCGTGATGCCGTGCTGCTCATTATACTCCAATTGCCTGGTTCTGCGGCGATCGGTCTCGTCGAGGGCCTTGGCCATCGAATCCGTCAGCTTGTCGGCGTACATGAGCACGCGGCCCTCGGGATGGCGGGCCGCGCGGCCGATCATCTGAATCAGGCTGCGCTCGGCACGCAGAAAGCCTTCCTTGTCCGCGTCCATGATCGCCATAAGGGAGACTTCCGGCAGATCGAGGCCCTCGCGCAGCAAGTTCACGCCGACCAGCACGTCGAAGTCGCCGTTGCGCAGATCGCGCAGAATCTCCACGCGCTCGAGCGATTGAATGTCCGAGTGCAGATAGCGCACGCGAATGCCGAGCTCGAGGAAGTACTCCGTGAGATCCTCGGCCATCTTCTTGGTGAGCGTCGTGACGAGCACGCGCTGCTCTTTGGCGATGCGCGCGCGAATCTCGCCGAGCAGGTCGTCGACCTGGCCCGTGATCGGCCGCACGTCGATCATGGGATCGACGAGGCCGGTGGGGCGAATGATCTGCTCGACCACCTGATCGCTCACGCGCAGCTCGTAGTCGCCCGGCGTGGCCGACACGAAGATCTTCTGGCCGACGCGGCCCCAGAACTCGTCGATCTTGAGCGGGCGGTTGTCCATCGCCGAGGGCAGGCGGAAGCCGTGCTCGACGAGCACCTCCTTGCGGGAGCGATCGCCGTTGTACATGCCTTGCAGCTGCGGAATCGTGACGTGCGATTCGTCGATGACGAGCAGAAAATCGTTCGGAAAGTAATCGAGCAGCGTCGAGGGCGGCGAGCCGGGCGGCCGGCCCGCGAGCGGGCGCGAGTAGTTCTCGATCCCGTTGCAGTAGCCCACCTCGCGCATCATCTCGAGATCGTAGCGCGTGCGCTGCTCGATGCGCTGCGCTTCGAGCAGCTTGCCCTGGGCCGTGAAGTAGGCGATCTGTTGCTCGAGCTCGGCCTCGATCTCGCGCAGCGCGCGCGTCAACTCGTCTTCGGGCGTCACGAAGTGCTTGGCCGGATAGATGAAAAGCTTCTCGCGCGTGCCCAGAATCTCGCCCGTCACGGGGTCGATCTCGCTGATGCGGTCCACCTCGTCGCCGAAGAACTCGATGCGGAAGACGTGGTCTTCCCAGCTGGGCACGATCTCGAGCACGTCGCCGCGCACGCGGAAGCGCCCGCGCATCAGCTCGACGTCGTTGCGCTCGTACTGCACGCCCACGAGCTTGACCAGCAGGTGATCGCGGCGAATCTCACCGCCGACTTCAAGCTCGATGCGGCCCTTGAGGTAGGTCTCCGGCATGCCCAGGCCGTATATGCAGCTCACCGAGGCCACCACGACCGTGTCGCGGCGCTCCAACAGTGACCGCGTGGCGCTGTGACGCAACTTGTCGATCTCGTCGTTCACGCTGGCGGACTTCTCGATGTACGTGTCCGTGCGGGCCACGTAGGCTTCCGGCTGGTAGTAGTCGTAGTAGCTGATGAAGTACTCGACGGCGTTCTCCGGAAAGACCTCGCGCAGCTCGTTGCAGAGCTGGGC
>DATNPP010000240.1:0-15175 GCA_036703175.1 Oscillatoriaceae cyanobacterium | reverse complement strand
CCCGCCGCCATGTGCAATTGATCCACCGAGCTGCCGTCCGGCGTGCGGCTGCCCAGAAACAACACCGGCGTCGGCGCGACCACGCGCACCGCCTCGACGGGCGGCACGCCCGGCGGGCCGCCGGCGAGCCGCAAGCCGGCCGCCACGCGCCAGTACAGATGGCCCCAAAGGGTGTGCGGATCCCACATGCCGCCGGACTGACCGAGCGAGGCGCCCCAATCGTCGGACGGCTCCAGCAGCGCCAGGCTGTCGATGCCCTCGTGCATGCCGGCGGCGAGCATGGCGGCATAGGCGCCGTCTTGCTCCGCGAGCACGCCGATGCGATCGTGGCCGGTCGACTTGAGGTAGGCCACGCCCGCCAGCAGATCGTACTTGCCCGCGCCGTCGGGCGTCTTGGCGCCGTCACTTTCGCCCTGGCCGCGCGGATCGAGCACCAGCACGTCGGCATCGCCCGAGAGCCACTCGGCGATCGAGACAATCGAAAAGGCGTTCCGATTGGTGCGCCAGCTCGGATAGATCAAAATCGCGCGGCTGTGGTGGCCGTCGAGATAGGTGCCCGCCAGGCGCACGCCGTCCGAGGTCCGCAGCGCGATCGCCTGCGCCTCTTTGGGATAGCTGGTCGGCTGATGCGGCAGCGCGTAGTAAGGATTGCCGGCCAGCCCGCGCGCGTACTCCAGCTTGGCGCCGACCGAGCCCACCGAGAGCACGAAGACGACGATCGCCGCGCCGATGAGCGCCCACTGCAACCGCTCGAAGCGACCACGCACGGCAATCGCCCCGCCGAAAGCCAGGGCGATGCCGGCGTTCACGAGCGCATGGGCAATGGCCAGCCCCGGCAGCGCCTCGTAGAGCGGCGTGAGAAACTGAAAGAAACCGCCGCAGAACCAGGAGATGGCGAGCACGATGCCCAGCATCAGGGCCGTCGGGGAGAGCACGGCGGCGTAGCGCGTGCACAGCGCCTGCCAACGGGCGGTGAAATCGCTCGCCGGCAGCCCGGGTCGCGGCATCGCTTTGGTTCTCACTCCGGGCGCTCCCACATCACGCACAGCACGTCGTCCTGTTCGATTGTACCCACGAGGCGATCGCCCTCCCAGCGGGCTTGCGACGCGCCGGCGGCGAAGGTGCGCGTGAGGAAGTAACCTTGCCAGGGGCGATTGATGCTGAGCGTGAACGGCTTGCTCGCCCCGCGGTTGAACAGAAAGGCGAGGCGATGGCGCTCGCTTTCGCGCACGACCGTCTCGACGTCGTCGATCGGCGAGACCTCGGGCAGCACCGCCCAGCTTTGCAGCAAGCGGCCGAGATAGTTGGAGACGGAACGCTTGCGGGCCGGCGCGTCCAGGTAAAAGCCCGGGGAATCGAAGCTCGCGCCCAGCAGCGTGCCCAGAAAGACGCTCAGTCCGTCGCCCACGTCCGCCTCGTAGCCGGCAATTTGCCCGCGGTAGCGTAGCAGCGGCCGCGCCGTGGGCCCGAGCTTGGAAAGCGTCACCAGCCGCGAGGCCCACACGCGCGCGTTGCGCACGGGATCGCGCATCCAGACGCCCGTGCGCGTGGCGAGGCGCGTCATGAGCATCGCCGGGAACATGCCCTCGACGGTGTAGGCGCAGAACTTGTGGGTGAACTGGCGCGCGAGGCGCCAGTACAGCTTGGCGTACTCCCAGGCCATGCGCATCAGCACCGATCCGGCTTGCGGATTGAGCACCTGCGAGACCCGCGCCGGAAACAGCGTACTCTCCTCGGAGAAGGGCATGCCGAGCGTCACCAGACGGCCGCCGCCGCGCACGTATTGCTGCAGCTTGTGCTGGTTCGTCGCGTCCACGACACCGATCGAATTGAACAGCACCACCTCGTAGGCGGCCAGCTCCTCGGGCGTCGCGCGCTCGAGATTGACGACGGTCGGATTGTAGCCCGCCTCGGCCAACGCGCCGTAGAGCCCGGCGTTCACCGAGACGATCGTCATCACCTCGTCGAGCGCGCGATGCGAGCCCTTGAGAATCGTCTCGATCGGCGCGAGCGCCGCCGTCATCATCTGGCGCGTGATGGCCGGGTAATGCAGCACGGCCACGCGGCTCTGCAACTCCTGGGTCACGGCGAGCGCGGCGCCCCACTCGCGGCGAAAACGCGCGAGATCGCGCGCGGCGTCCATGCGCGGCAGTTCTTGGCCGTCGACGTTCAACAACGGCCGGAAGATGTAGTCGCCGTCCCCGTCGCGGCCGTCCATCGCCGTGTAGAAGAAGCAAGCCTTGGTGCCGTGGGCGTACGCCGCCATGGTCGATTGCCAAGTCGCGCGCGGGCTGACTTCGCAGGCCGGATCGAGCCAGCCGCAGCCCATCTCGGCGGCCATGAGCGGCCCGCCGCGCAAAAACGCGCCGAAAAGCTTGGGGACGTAAGAGATGCAGAAGGGCTGGTCGAAGGGAACGTCGAGATCCGAGTAGCGCGGATAGATGTCGAACGCGAGCGGCGCGACCGTGTTCTTCTTGCCGATGTGGCTTGGCCAGGAATCGAGCCAGATGTCGTTCAGAAAATAAAAGGTCTCCACGTCGAGCTGGCGCCAGAGCTCTTGCAGGTTCCGCAAATAGAGGACGATGTAGTCTTCGACGTAGCGCGTGAGGGTCGCAATCTGCGCCGCGTTGCACAGGCGCTCCTCCGGCGGGACGATCGCGTCGAAGTCCGCGAAGTCCGTGCCCCAGACTTGGTTCAGCTCGGTGATCGAGCTGAAGCGATCCGCGAGGGCCTGCCGCAACAACACGAGCGCCTCGGGGTTCGTGTCCGACATGTGCGGCCCCTGGCCGAACTGGGGATAGCCCGTCTCGTTGTCGATCTGCAGCGCGATCACGCGGCCTTCGGCGATCGCCGGCCTGACGATCGCCGCGACCCGCTCGAACCAGCGGGCCACCAGCGCCAGGAACTGCGGATGGTTCAGGCTGGGCTGCGGGTAGGCCTGCGGCTTCTTGACCCGCATCAGCAGCTCGGGATGATCCGCGTAGATCCACTCCGGCACGCCGAAGCCCCGGTACTCGGCGAAGATGTAGGGCCCCGGCTTGAGCACCAGCGGCAGCTCGAGCTCTGCGCAAAGCGCGAGAAAGCGCTGGAGGTCGCGGGCGGGATCGGTCGTGCCGTCGAAGTCGAACTCGCCCTCGCGCGGCTCGTGCCAGCTCCAGGGAACGTAGGCCGAGATGACGTTCAATCCGGCCTCACGAACCTTCTCGAGGCTCGGCCGCCAGAGCTCGGGGGCGATGCGAAAGTACTGGAACTCGCCGCCCAGCAAGAGATCGGGGCGCCCGTCGACCAAAATTTGACGTTCGGAAAACTGAACCTGCAGCAATAGCCCCACTCACTCGTCTAGCCAGCCGGATAGACGATTATAGCGGTCTCTCACCAGCTCAGCATGGCCACGGCCAGGCTTTTGTTGGCGCCGCGCTGCCAATTCGGTTGTCCGGTGCCCCCGGAATCCGCATCCAGCCAGAGCGAAGAGTCGCCCACGGCGAAGACCTTGCCGCTCGCATCGGCGCCGACCGCGCCCAGCACCTGCCGCCCCAATCCGGACAGCACGGCGTACGACAGCGGCCCGGAATCGAAGATCGCATGCGCGCCCTCCGTCAGGGAAAGGCTCGTCGTGGCGTAAAGATCGATCGGGCCCGCGCCGACGAGCCCGGCGAACGAGGCGGGCGCGAGCCCCGAGACCGAGAACCAGTCCGAGGCGTCCGCGTCGGCGCCTGCCTGCTTGACCGTGCCGCCGCTGAATTGAATGCCCGAGCCGGACGCGAGCGCGTTCAGCGTGTCGAGGCTCTGCCCCGGAAAGCCGCCCCATTCGCCGAGCAGTATCAAGCGGCCGCCGCCGCGAATCCAGTCCTGAATCGCCGCGATCTCCTGCGCCGACATGGCCGGCGGCGCCGCGATGACGAGCGCGTCGAGCCGCGCGAGGGACGTCTGGGGATAGGGCTGGGTTTCAAAACCCACGCCGGCGAGATAGTGCGTCAGCCCCGTGAGCTGCGCGCCTTCTCCGCGACCGTCGATCCCCACGCGCGTTTGCACCGCGCGGGGTTGCAGGCGAATCGGGTCTTCCTCGCCTGCGACGGCGTCGAACCGCGCGCTCGCATAACCCGGCTTGATGGCCGTGAGCGCCGTGTGGAAGACCGCCAGCTCGTAGCGGCCGTCGTCGCCGGTGAGCGTGCCGACGGTACCGTCCGAGATCACGGCGCCCGCGATGGGATGGCCAGCCGAATCGATCAGCAGACCGCCGGTCGTGAACAGCGGCTTGAGCGGACCGGCTTGCCCGCACCCCCAGAGCGAGGCGACGATCGCCGAAATTGCGACACCGCGTCGCCAGGAGCTAGTGCGCGTCATGCTGATCTCCCAGAAAGGCGCGCTGGAAGTCCAACAAGCCGTAGCCGTAGTGCGCGTCGGGCCCGATCGTGCCCATGTCGTCGGCCATGCCGAGCACCTCGGCGCGCACTTGCTGGGCGGTGAGGTTCGGATGCAGCGTCCACAGCACCGCCGCCGTGCCGCTCACATGCGGGGCCGCCATCGACGTGCCCACGAGCCCGGCCGTGTCGTGCGGCGCGGTGACGCCGTCGTGGTAGTCGCTCGAGGTGAGATAGGTGGGCCAGTCCGAGTAAACGGGCTCGTCGTCGCTGCCGCCCGGCGCGGTGACGTCGAGGCCGTCGCCGAAGCATGAATAATCCGCGACTTGACCGGTCGAATCCGCCGCACCGACCGACAGCACCTGGGGCATGCTCGCCGGAAACTCGATCGGGCCCGCGTCGTTGCCCGCCGCGGCGACCACCAGCAAGCCCGCGGCGATCGCGTCGTCGATCGCCCGCCGCAGGCGGTCCGAGGGCTGGGCGCTCGAGACGCTCAGATTGAGCACGCGCACGCGGGCGGACGGATCGGCCGGATCGCGCCAGGCGATCGCGCGCTCGATGCCCTGCGAGAGGGCCACGTCGTCGCCCACGCCGCTGTTCGGAATCACCTTGATCGGCAATATCCTCACGTCCGTCCCCGCGCTCACCGCCGCGATGATGCCCGCGACGTGGGTGCCGTGGCCGTTGCCGTCGATGCCGTCGTAGCTGATCGTGCGGCCTCCGGTCAGCAAGCGATCCGATCCGATCATGTCCACCAGCGGATCGAGGCGGCCTTGCAAATCGGGCTGATGCGGATCGACCCCCGTGTCGAGCACGGCCACGACCGTCCGCTCGCCCGACGTGCTCTGCAAATGGAAGGCGTTCTTGTGAATCTCTTGCAGATTCCAGACGCTCGTCCCATCGTCGAGGGCGCTGACCACACGCGCCTGAATCGGCATGCGCACGATCGGCTCGGGCGCGGGCGCGACGCTCGGCGCCGCGCAACCGCTCAGTCCCAGAAACGCGATCGCCACCATCAACCGAGAGCATCGAGGCATGAGCACACCTCACTGCGAACTTCACACCTCTCAACAATTAGCATCCTGCCAACGCTCGAGCGCCAGCTAACTCTCCAAAGGTTTTTGGCAACCATCAAGCGAGACTTTCCGTAGCGCGCCGGCTGCGCTAAGCTGGAGAGACCTATGGCCGATCGATCGCTTGCCTACGCCGAGAACGCGCCGGGCCCCTACTACGTCGAGCGCCGCTGCACGGACTGCGACAAGTGCCGCCAGTTGGCTCCCGCCCACTTCGCCGCGCATCCGAGCGGCTATGCGATCGTGTCATCTCAGCCCGCGTCGGAGGACGAATGGGAAATCTGCCGCCGGGCGCTGGCCGCCTGCCCGGTCGCGGCGATTGGCGACGACGGCCTGGCCCCGCGCCCGCCCGCCCCGCGGCGCTTGCTTCCCGACCTCTGGCATTGCGGCCATCCCAGCCCCCGCACCGACGGCGCCGACAGCTACGTGATCGTGCGCCCGGGCGGCAACGTGCTGGTGGACACGCCGGCTTTCGATTCCGAGCTGGTGCGCTTCCTCGAGGGACTGGGCGACTTGCGCACGCTGTTTCTGACGCACCGCGACGCGATCGGCGAGGCCGAGGACTTCATTCTTCATTTCGGTCTCGAGGTGCTGATCCACGAGAGCGAGGCCGCGGAGGTCCCGATCGGCGTGGTGCGGACGTTCCGAGAAGATTTCGACCTAACGGAAGACCTTCGCATCCTGACCACGCCGGGCCACAGCGCGGGCTCAAGTTGCCTGCTGTGGCGGCGGCACGGCGGCTGCCTCTTCACGGGCGATCATCTGGTGTGCGAAGCAGGCAGCTTCGGCCCCGTCCCCTACGTCGGCACCGCTGATTGGGCGCGGCAGCGCGGCGAGGCCGAAAGGCTGCTGCATACCGATTGGCGCTTCGCGCTGCCGGGCCGCGGCAGCCTGTCGCTCACGCGCGGCTATCCGCCGAACCCGCGGCGCCTGCTGGCGGAGGCCCTGACGGATTCGAACCTCGAAGATTCCCGAGCCTGACGTCCGATCGGGGCGATCGAAAGCGGCGCTAGGCCCACCAGCCGGTGCGGATGGCCCAGATGCCCCAGAAGTTGACGAGAAAGCAAAGGGCGATCGCCAGGCCCTGCTCGAACGTGAGCCGCTTGCCCATGCCGCGCAGCATCAACAACAGCAGGATCGGATAGAAGTCCATCGCGTAGCGGTAGCCGAACTCGAGGCCGCCCGGATCGGGATGCAGCATCATCGGCACGCTGATCAGCACCACCGAGATCCAGCCGCCCAGCGCCAGCCAATCCCAGCCGCGGGCCTTGATCGCCCACAAAAAGGCCGGCGTGCTCAGAAGAATGCTCATGCCGCCCAGCTTACACGGCTGCGCGAAGGGGAACTTGTCGACCAGGCGCGGGTTCGAGAGCAGCAGCGCGTAGAGGTTCCGCCCGATGTTGTGCAGGCTGAAGAAGCCGAAACGGTACTGATGCTCCTGCAGCAATCCCGGAATGAGGGTGTAGCCCGTCTGAAAAGGCGAGCCGAAGCGCGCCCAGTTGTACCACAGGTAAAACATCAGCGGCACGGCCATCAGCGCGCCGAACTGGAAGACCTTCGAGGCATAGCGCCGCCACTCGATCGGCTCGCGCCAGTCGAAGCGCACCGTGTGGGCCGTCTCGGGATCGAGCACGGTCCCGAGCGCCTCCGGACGCCGGCGCGTCTCGTGCAGCAGAAAGGCCAGAAAGAACGGAAAGGCCATCAGCGTGGGCAGGCGCGAGAGGGCCGCACAGCCGACGAAGAGGCCCATGAGCCAGGCCCGCTTGCCGGCCGTCGTCTCGAGCAGCGCGAGCAACAAAAACGTGTTGCCGAGCACCTGCGCGATGTGCCAGGCCGTCCCCACCTGGGCCGAGAACCAGAAGATCGTGCCGAAGCCGTACAGCAACGTAAAGAGAATCCGCTTCCACTGTTCCAGGCCATAGCCGCGCAGCACGAAGTACAGGATCATCAGATTGATGCCGCCGAGCAGGATCGAGACCGAGCCCTGGTTCATGGCCGGGCCCCACATCCACACGAAGGGCAACAACACCAGCGCCGGGCCGGGCGGATAGACGACGTACCAGCGCTCACGGAAGGGTACCAGCTCATTCATGTAAGACGGGTGATCCACCACGTTGAGATGCCCATGCAACATGGCGTCGGCCAGCGGCACGAAGTACGCGTAGGCCACGTGGGCATGCTGGTCGATGAAGCCGTAGGCCCAGAACCCGATCAGAAACAGGGCAAAGGCAATCGCACAATCGATGGCTTCTTGCGTAAACTCTGCGCGGGCGCCGACGTTGGGTGCTGGACTCGTGGAATCGCTCATGGCCCTCTCATACCCAAAGAAAAAACCGCCCCTTGCGGAGCGGTCCGAAGTCTTTTTCAGGACGCCTGCTGCAGGATGTGCCGATAGGCCGTCGTGCGCTTGGTGCCCGGCCAGGGCAGGGGCTGCAGCAAGGCCGTCCGACCGGGGGCCAGGGCGGTCCGCGGCGCGGCGCCGTTGACGACCACCACCAAACGGTGCGTGAGGCGGTCCTCGAAGACCTTCGCGCGACCGGGCTGCGTCAAAGCGAGCGCCAGGCGCACCGAGGCCATGTGAGGACGCTCGGAGAACAGCCAGTAGTTCAGAGTGGGGTTGTAGGCCGGCGCGAAGAAGTGGACACCTTCGGGCTGCAACGAGGAACCGGCGAAGTTCACGTAGGCGAAGGTCGGCGTGACCTGCTCGATCGAGTAGCTCGGCGTGGGGCCGCTGAAGGGAATGTAGATCTCCTGGCTCGTCAGATCACGCTGCACCGCCGAGAGAATCGTCTTGGGCTCGGCCGGAGCCGCCTTGGCTTGCGCGTCGTCGCCGGGCAGGCGCGGTTGCGGAATCAGCAGCAGTTGCTTGTGCACCGGATCCGCGGCGAGCACCAGATCGGCGTCGCGATTGAAATCGAGCGCCACGCGCACGATGTTCGAGCCGTCGCGCTGCAAGCGCCAGCTCTGCATCACCGGATGGTGCTCGAAGCGCTGGAGCAAGGTGCCGCTGGTGCGGATGTCGCCGCGCAGGTCGAGCACCGCGCCGCGATCGCCCTTTTGCTCCCAGCGATAGAGGGGCGTGGTTCCCGAGTAAGGAATCACCAATCCGTAGCGGCTTTCGTCGAAATACGGCCGCCGGGCGAGCTTCACGGGCGCCTGAGCCAGCACGCGAGCCGTCGGCTTATTGGCGACAGGCTTCGCGGCGACGACCGGCGCGTCGGAGGTGAAACGGACATGCGGCAGGGTCGGCGCCGGCAGGGCACCGAGCAGCGTCTCGTGCGGGCGGACGGCCACGAGCAGGTCGTGGCGCTCGGCCTTCACGGAGATGTCGGCGGCGGCGCCGAGAGCGAACGAAATGCGCGTGGTGTTGCTTTCCGGGCGCTTGGCCATCACCCAGCGCTGGAACAGGGCGTCGTGGCGGTTCTCGAAGCGCACGCCCGTAAAAGTGGGGCGCGAGTTCGGCACGTCCAGGTAGGCCCAACGGGTGTTGAGATGAATCACGCCGAGGCGCTTGGCGTCGAGCTCACCGGCCACCGGCACGACCAGCAGGTTGCGCGCGGCGTCGTAGTGCGGCTGGGCCAGACGGGCGATCGCCGCCACCGGCTCCTGAGCGGCCTGACGAGGGGCGATGCGGGCCGCGGCCGCCGGCGCTTGGGCCGGCGTGATCACGGGCCGCGCCGCCACCCGAACGACCGGGCGAGGGGCGTGGTGCTGAACGATCGGTTGCGTCGGGCGCTCGGCCACCCACGAGGGCGCGAGGACCAGAGGCCGGCTCGGCACGTGGAAAGCTTGCGCTTTGCGGTTTTCGAGGTGACGATCGACAAAATGATGCAGCCAGGCGATCGCCGCGCTGCCGTACGAAGGGCGCGCAGCCTGAACCTGGGGACGGATCGTGGGCAGCGCGGGCATCGACAAGCCGGTGTTGCG
This sequence comes from Oscillatoriaceae cyanobacterium, assembly GCA_036703175.1. Lineage (GTDB taxonomy): Bacteria > Cyanobacteriota > Sericytochromatia > S15B-MN24 > JAQBPE01 > DATNPP01. The sequence continues at coordinate 5,814 of DATNPP010000240.1, read as the reverse complement.
GCTCGCCAGCGCGCCGTGAAATTCGACGCGCAGATCGCCGCCCTCACGCGAGAGCTCGATGTTCGGCTGGACGTCGTCGTTCGTGGTGAGACGCAGCCGTACGGTGTGCCCGTCGGGGGTCTCGTCCATCGACCAGCCCGTCAGTTGGGCGTCGTCGAGGCGCTGGCCCTGCACGTCCGAGCGCAGCATCGCCGCGCCCTGCAGATCGGCCACGTACTGGCGCGGCGCCAGCTTGCGGAGTTGCACGGACGGCTGCGGGCCCGAAATCGGGATCACCAGCGACTCGCCGGCGCGGTCGAAGGAGACGGTGCCGACCTGCGTCAGCCCGTTGGCCGAGGCCGTGGTCATGGGCGCCGAGCCCAGCACGATCGCAACCCCCAGGCTGGAGGTCATCAGGCGGTGGAGGGGCTTGGCAGAAGGCATCGTGTCTCCTCGGCAGTCGGGCCCATGGGCGCGTACGCGACGGCGCGGTCCGAATTCTTCCGCCCGGGCCGCAGCCAAAACATGGCCGGATCTGGGCGGTTGCCATTATTCTCGCTTGGTCGCTAAACTAAGTCAAGGACTCAAGTCACAATCCGTTACAACGCGCAAATGGCATGAACACACCCTTGCGCATTGCACCACGCTCCAGAGAGGACACGACATGGTCAAACTCGACACCCTCGAACAAATCAAAAAACGGGACGGGCGGGTGGTCGCCTTTGACCAGAGCAAGATCGTGGCGGCGATCATGAAGGCGGCCCAGGCCGTCCAGGGAAGCGACTATCGACTCGCCGAGCGCCTGGCGGCCGAAGTGGTCGCGGCTTTGGGGCGCCAGCAGAGCGAGAAGATTCCGAGCGTCGAGGCGATTCAGGACGCGATCGAAAAGGTGCTCATCGAGCACGGTCACGCCCGCACGGCCAAGGCGTTCATTCTCTACCGCTCGCGCCGCAGCCGCATTCGCGAGGGCAAGTCCGAGCTCATGGAGACCGTGAGCGAGCTGCTGCACAACGCCGGCGCTCCGGTCGCGAGCGGCGCGCCGGCCACGCGGTTGCACGCCATCGGGCTCGCCGCGAGTCGCGAGTACTACCTGAACCGCTTGCTGCCCGAGGCGATCGCCGAGGCGCACCTCGCAGGCGAGATGCACATCCACGGGCTCGGACACTACGCCAAGCTGCCCCATGCGCTGGCGTTGCCCTTCGAGGCGCTGCTCGGCCGCGGCTTCCGCAGTGGCCACGCGCTGGTGCGGCCGCCGCGCCGGGCGGACTCGGCCGCGGCGCTGACCTGTCTGGCGTTGCAAGCCGCCCAGGCCGAGACCTTCGGCGGCCAGGCGATCGCCGGTTTCGACACGGCCTTCGCCCGCGTGCTGCCCGAAAGCCAGGATGCCGAGGCGATCGCCCAGAGCATGGAAGCGCTCGTCTTCGCGCTCAACGCCCAGGCGGCGGGCCACGCCGGGCGTTTGCCCCTGGCAAGCCTTGCCATCGGCGCCGATCCCTCGCCGCGGGCCCGGCTCGTGGCTTCCGCGCTGCTCGAAGCCTTCGAGGCGGGCCTGGGTCGTGGCGAGGCCGCTTTGCGCCCGCATCTGGTCTTCGTCCTGCGCGAGGGTGTCAATCTGGCCGGAGGCGATCCCAACGCCGATCTGCTCAGGCGCGCCGCGCGCGTCGCGGCCACGCGGCCCGGGATCACCTTCGTGCATGATCAAGCCGCCTACGCCGGGCACGAAGCGCGGCTGGAGTCGCCCTTGCAAGTGGCGCGCGTGAGCCTGAACCTGCCGCGGCTGGCGCTGCGCAGCCGGCGCGATCGCCGCGATTTCCTGGGGCTGCTGGACGAGGCCCTGGACCTCGCGGTCGCGCAGCTGCAGCACCGCTTCGAGGTGCTCGCCGAGCGCCCGCTCGCGGATTTTCCGTTCACCTTCGGCCAGCCGTTGCTGGCCGGCGCCGATGGATTGGGCCCCCAGGACGCCGTGCGCCCGGTGCTCGCCCATGGGCAGCTCGCGATCGGCCTGGTCGGATTGGCCGAAACCCTCGTGGTGCTGGCCGGAACGCATCACGGCGGCTCGCCGAGCGGCCAGGCCGAGGGTCTGGCGATTGTCAAACGCCTATACGAGCGCTGTGCGCAGCTTTCGACGGAGAGCGGATTGAACCTCGTGCTGCAATCGTCGGACGCGGCGGAAGTCGGCGATCGCTTCGCGCGCCTGGATCGCCGCGAGTTCGGATGGATGCGCGGCATCACGGACGCGGCGACCTACTCGGACGGCATCGCGCTGCCGGCCGACGCCGAGGTGTCTGCGGCGGATCGTCTCGCGATCGAGGGCGCCTACGTGCCGTTCCTCGCAGGCGGCGCGTGGCACAAAGGCCGGCTCGACGCCGCGCCGACGCCGGAAGCCGTGCTGGCCTGGATCCACCAGGCCGTCGCAGCCGGGCAGCGCGCCTTCTCCCTCGAACTGCTCCGCTGCCAGTGCGCGAGCTGCGGGCTCACGGCCGCACCGGCCGAGATCTGCCCGCGCTGCGAGGCATCGCTCGCGGGAGCGCCGGCGCTGGTGCGCCGGCGCGGCTATCTGTCGCTCGGCGAAAGCTGAGACGTCGAACGGAAAAACCCCCGCTCGTCCGAGCGGGGGTTTTCGTTTCTCGCCCTTCTTTATAAGAAGGACAACCCATGCGCGCTCACTTGAGCGCGTCGAGCTTCTTGAGGGTCTCGCTGAAGTCGCGATCCTCGCCGAGGGGGTTGGTGTGGATGTCGCGGATCACGCCGTTCGCATCCACAACGACGGTGGTGCGGCTGGGGCATCCGCCCTCCGGCAATCGGACCCCGACGCGGTCCGTCAACCCACCATGCGGGTTCCAGTCCGCGAGCAGCGGGTTCTTCAACCCGCCCATGCTCTCGGCGTAGGCCTTGAGCGTGTGAACGCTGTCCATCGAAACGCCGAAGACCTCGGCGTTGCGGCTGTGAAACTCGTCGAGTCGCGAGCTCACATCCGGCAATTCACGCGTTCAAACAGGGGTGAAGGCAAAGGGGAAGAAAACCAGGACCGTGTTCTTGCCCGCGACGGGCACCGTGAAGTCCTTGTTCTCTCCGCCCTGGGTGCCTTGAAGCTTGACGTTCGGAAGCTTGTCTCCGACTTTCAGCATGGGCTCCTCCTAATACAGGGCTCTTGCCGGGCGCTCGCCCGGCGGGCCTCGATCTAAGCACGCGAGGATTCCCTTTGTAAAGGTTTCTCAAGACGGGCCTGTTGGGTAGGTGAGATGCATGCGCACGACCACCCGCGACGCCATGGGCTCGATCGTCACGCTCGCCCTCGTCGGGGCGGGCGCCCTTTTCTATTGGCGCACGCGCGGCACGCGGCACTGCGGCTCTTGCGATCGCCGCATTCGTTCAGACGCCCGGATTTGCCGCCATTGCGGCACGGATTCCGGCGTGGTGCCGACGATCGACGTGGATCCGATCTAGAGCGAGGAGGCCGTGCCGTCCTCGTTGGCGGTGCGACGCTTGCCGCCGTTGAAGAACCCGAAGCCCGGCTGATCACCCTTCGCACCGGCGCCGCCTGCGCCGCCCTTGCCCGAGGCGGCGGTCACGACCTTGATCTCGCCGGCCGCCAGATTGTGGCTTTGCAGGATCGACTGGATCGCGTTCACCTTCGACTCGAGCATCAGCTGCGCCTGGGTCGTAAGCGCCACCAACTGGATGTTCAGCGCGCCGTTCTGCAAGGAGAATTGCAGGTTCACGGGCCCCACCTGCGGCGGCGTGATCTGGAAGTCGAGCTGCGTGACCGGCCGGTTGTCGTGCACGGCCTGCTGCACGTGGCCGGCGATCAGCTGCGGAAAGTCCACCAGCGAGGCCTTTTCGGGCTCCTTGGCATGCGCCGGCTGCACCGGCGGCAGGCTCGGCTCGACGAGGACGTGCACGGTCTGCGGCGCTTCTTGCTTGAGGGGCGCCTTGGCGGGCTTCGGCTCGGGCTGGGCGATCGCGCTCAACGGTGGGCGCAGCATCGGCACAAAAGGCAGCGCCGGGCGCTGGGGGCGATCGCCGACGCTCTGCGCGCCGTCCGCCGCGCTCACCGCTTCTTCTTCGTCGCTCGGCACGAAGTCCGGCGCATGCGGATGCGGCGATGGCGGCAACACCGGAAGGCCATGGCCGAGCTGGTCGTGCAGCGTCTTTTGAAAGTCCGGCTGCTTCGGCTTCTGGGCGTGATCCGGCTGGCTCGGCGCATCGGTGTGCGGCGCCGAAGGCGTCGGAAGGGCAATCGCGAGCGCGGCGGTGCTGATGTTCATGGAATCCTCACCAGGCGTTTTCGCGCTTCTCGCGCAGGGCCTTCAGCGCCTTGAGTTGCTGCAGCTTCTGCAGGCGCTCCAAAATTTCGTTCTGCTCAGCCTCTTGGGCGTTGCGTTGCTTCATGAAGATCGTGCCCGCCATCTCGTCGATGCGCTGAGCCTCGCGCTTCTTGTCCTTCTCGAGCCACTCGTTGAGCTTCATGGCCTTGTGCTTTTCGATCTTCTGGCGCTCCTGGCGCGCCTTCGTCTGCACGGCCGTCACTTCTTCGAGCCGCTTCTCGGCCAGGCGAACGTTCTTCTTCTGTGCATCGGCACGTTGGCCCAACACTTGAATGTAATCGTTGCTCGCGGCCACGTCCGCCGCGCCCGACGCCATCTGGGCGCCGAGACCCTTTTGAGCCGCCGTCTTGCGCAGCTCGATCTCGTCGAGGGCGCCCTGTTCGGCATTCAGGCGCGCGGTCGCCTCGAGCACCTGCGCGTCGATGGCCTTTTCTCGGCGCTCCATGAGGTCGAGAACTTTTTGTAGCTGATAACGGAAGGGCATGGCGCACTCACCGACGAAGCGATCATTGACTTTATACCCCAAATCACGGAAAGAACGTGACCTGCGCCGCTTCCCGGGCGTCGGTTGTCCGCGACAATGGAAAGGCCTAAGATGAAGTTCGGAGGAATTGCCATGCGTGCGCTCGCAACGTGCCTCACCACGCTCCTGCTCTGCGCCGTCGCCGCCCCCGCGCTGGCGGCCAATCCGCCGCGCCCGCCTTTTCGTGAGGGCAAGGCCGATTTCGCGCCGGACGAACTGTCCATCACCTACGCCTTCGGTCCCGGCGCGGTCGACTTCGCGCCGACCGACAATCTGAGCCTGGGCGTCGCGGTCGATCAGGTCTTCGGCGCGCAGGACTGGCTCTACCGCGCGACTTACAAGCTGGTCAGCAACGACATGAGCGGCGTCGACATCGCGCTCAACGTCGCGGCGATGCAAACCCGCGAGGAGCTCGCCGGCGGCACGTACCTGGCGCCGGTGTGGGGCTATCAAGGCGGCGTGCTGGCGACGTTCGCGACCGACAGCGGGCTGATCTTCCGCGCGGGCTTGCAGCTCTACGACACGGACTGGGGCACGCCAGGCGGCCAGAAGGCACTGATCACGCCCGAGATCGCCTATCGTTACGGGCTCCTCGAGATCACGCTACAGCCGAATCTGCCCTTCAGCCTCGGCGACTGGACCTGGGTCGGCTTGCGGCTGCGGATCTAGCGCCCGAGCCGACTTCGGGTAGTGCCCCAGCAGCCGTAGAAAGCTGGTCTGCGTCGCCAGCTCGGCCAACAGCTCCGCGACGGTCTCGGGCGCGAGCGCCCCGCCGCCGTTCTCGAAATCGACATGGAAGAGATACTCCCAGGCCGGCTCGCCCAGCGGGCGGGCGTCGAGGCGGGTCAGATTCAAGCCGCGTCGCGCGAAGCTGCCGAGGCAGTCGTACAGGGATCCGGGCGCGTTGGCCGCGGCGAAGATCAGCGAGGCCTTCTCGGCGAGCAAGTCCGCGGGGCGCTCGCGGGCGATGATCCAGAAGCGCGT
>DATNPP010000225.1:0-1538 GCA_036703175.1 Oscillatoriaceae cyanobacterium | reverse complement strand
GAGACGATCATCATCATCGCGACCCTGATGGCCTCGCAAGGCGTGCTGAACGTCGAGTACCTCTATCCCGCCGTCGTGCTCGGCGCGGTGGTGGGCGGCAATCTGGGCTACGGCGTCGGCGCGCTCGGCGGCCGGCCGCTGTTGCTGCGCGCCGCCAACCTCTGGCGCATCAAGGAGCATCAACTCGAGAGCGTCGAGGCGCAGTTCGCGCGGCACGGCAACTGGGCCGTGTTCTTCGGCCGCTTCGTGATGCTACTGCGCGTGTTCGCGGGCCCGATCGCCGGCATTCTGCGCATGCCCTGGCCGCGCTTCTTCTTGTTCAACCTGCTCGGGGCGGCGGCCTGGGCGGCGCTCATCATCGTCTTGACCTACATTTTCGGCGAGAACATCCGCGTGCTGCTGCATCACGTGAGCCTCACGGTGCTGGTGTTGCTCGTGATTTTCGCCGTCGTGCTCGGCGTGCGCCAGTGGCGCCGGAATCAAGCCTAGATCGGATCTTCATGCGCATTCTCATCGCCAACGACGACGGCATCACCGCTCCCGGCATCATCGCGCTCTCCCGCGCGCTCGCGCACGAGCACGAAGTCTACGTGCTGGCGCCCGATCGCGAGCGCAGCGCGATGGGCCACGCCCTGACGCTGCACCGGCCGCTGCGCGCCGAGCCCTTCGACATGGGCGACGGCGTCCGCGCCGCCTGGGCGGTTTCAGGCACGCCGTCGGATTGCGTCAAGCTCGCCGTGGGCGCGATACTGCCCGCGCCGCCGGATCTGGTGTGCTCGGGGATCAATCGCGGGCCCAATCTGGGCGTGGACGTGCTCTATTCGGGCACGGTCTCGGCGGCCGTCGAGGGCGCGATCAACGGCTATCCGGCGATCGCCTTCTCCCTCGCCTCGTTCGCCGATCGCGGCTACGAGGCCGCCGCGGCCTTCGCGGCGCGGCTCGTGCATCAGATCGCCCCGCGCACGCTGCCGCCGAAGTTCCTGCTCAACGTCAATCTGCCGGCGCTCGAAGACGAGCCTTACCGCGGCGTGCGCGTCACCAAGCTCGGCGTGCGCAAGTACCGCGACGTCTTCGAGGAGCGCGTCGATCCGCGCGGCCGCACCTACTACTGGCTCGCCGGCGAGGCGATTGAGGAGGGCGAAGACGCCGATTCGGACGTGGTGGCGGTGCGCAGCAACTACGTGTCGATCACGCCGATTCAGTACGACCTGACCTACTATCCGATGCTCGACACGATCAAGGGCTGGAACCTACAGGTCGACGGGGTCCTGAACCGCACGAGCCCGTAACGACCGAAAGAATCACCGCTTTACGGCGGAATGAGCCACGACCCAGTCGGCGATCGTGGTCAACGCGATGGGCGCCATCGTCTGTTCGATCGTCTCGTACTCGCTCGGCAGGCCCGTCCGGCAGGTCTGGAAGAGGTGATTCAGGTTCGGCAGCTCGCGCGTGGTGAAATCGCGATTGCCGCCGGCCTTGAGCGCGCATGCGATCGCCGCGAGGTTCTCGCCGGGGTCGACTTGCAAATCCTTGCTGCC
>DATNPP010000516.1:0-3956 GCA_036703175.1 Oscillatoriaceae cyanobacterium | reverse complement strand
GTGGGCGCAGACCGGCGGTGAGAGCAGCACGCTGTACCACGAGGGGCGGCGTCTCTACACCGAGGAGATCAACGCGGCCGTGCGCGGCGCCAGAGCTGCCGGCGCGACCGAGATCGTGGTGGTGGATTGCCATGGCGCGGGCGGGCCCTGGAGCTTCAACTCGCTCGTGCCCGAACTGCTGGATCCGGATTGCGAGTGGGTGGCGCATCATCCCTGGAGCCGCTACACGGATCTGCTCGAGAAGGGTTGCGACGCGTGCCTGCTCGTGGGCATGCACGCCAAGGCCAACACGCCCGACGGCGTCATGTGCCACACCGTCTCGTCGACCAGCTGGCGCAACTTGTGGTTCAACGGCCAGTCCGTCGGCGAGATCGGCATCAATGCGGCGCTGTGCGGCGCTTACGGCGTTCCGGTCGTACTCGTCACGGGCGACACGGCGACCTGCAAGGAAGGCCGCGAGCTGCTGGGTGAGGGGCTGACGACGGTCGCCGTGAAGCAGGGCCTTTCGCGCTACTCGGCGCGGCAGATTCCGCCAGTGCGAGCCCGCCGGATGATCGAAGACGGGGCGCGTCAGGCGCTTCGGGACCTCAAGGCGGTGAAGCCGTACGTGCCGGCGGGCCCCGTGACGATCGCCTTCGAGCTCGCGAGCGTCGACCACGCCGCCAAGTACCGCGGCCGAACCGGCGTCACGATCGAAGACGATCTGCGCGTGACCAGCAAGGCGCCGACCTGGCAGCAGGCCTGGGACCAATTCTGGGGCTGGTAAAGCCGCGCCGATAGGCACTTGGCGGTGATCCGACGCCTCCGCGCGACGCTGAGGTGAAGCCGACGTGAAGGTTTGAGGCCAATTCGTCTGCTTTGCCAGGCGCGCCCATCTGGCCTAGAATGGCATGGATGAGCATGCCGAATGTCGCGGGGGAGACGCATTCTCCCTACGAGCTGACGCTGGCTCGTTGGATCAGTTTTCTCGGAGCGGTGCTGTATCCGCTCTGGGGCTACTTTTGCCTGGCGCTGATCCCCCAGGCCCACGAACAGCTGTGGCAGCGTTGGGCGATCGGCGCCTTCTGCTTCGTCGTCTGGGCGCTCAGTTTCGCGAGCGCCGCGGTGGCCGCGCGGCTGCCGCAACTGGTGTACGTGATCTACGCGCTGATCACGGGGCACTACCTTTATATCGTTCACGACAACGCGTTCTCGCCCATGTACGTGATCGGCACGTTCATCGCCGTGGGCGCGATCAACGCCTGTTTTCAGCGGCTGCGACCGTTCGCGATCTACTCGCTCGCCGTGCTCGTGGGAACGCTCGCGATCACGCTCGCGACGCCGAACGCGCACCAGCTGGGCCTTTTCCTGATGCTCGGCCTGCTCACGTCGCAGATCCTGATGTACGTGTCGCTGAACATGCGCCTGCAGGTCCTGAGCAACCTTCAAGCCGCGCGCAGCGAGCTCGCGAAGGAGCGCGCCGAGCTCGAGCAAGTCAACGCCGAGCTTCGTCAGGCCGGTCGGTACAAGGACGAGTTCCTCGCCGTGGTCAGCCACGAGCTGCGCACGCCCCTCAACGCGGTGTTGGGTTTCGGCTCGGCGTTACAGGACGGCGTGGTCGGCGACATGAGCGACGCCCAGCACGGCTATCTGGACAAGATCCTGTCCGCCGCGGAGAGCCAGCTCGAGCTCGTGAGCGAGTTGCTGGATCTCAGCCGCATTCAGGCCGGCAAGTTCTCGCTCGAAGTGCGCCCGATGGCGTTCCAGGACGAGGTGCAACGGGTGCTCGCCAACCTCGCCCCCGCCGCCGAGCGCGCCGGCCTGGCGCTCATGGATCAGGTGCCCGCGGAGCTGCCCGAGCTGATGGCGGATCCGCAGCGCGTCGATCAGGTGCTGAGCAACCTGGTGAGCAACGCGATCAAGTTCAGCTCGCCCGGCGGCCGCGTCATTGTCCGTGCGCGGGTGGTCGGCGAGGCGCTGTGGGGCGAGGTGGCGGACACGGGTCCCGGCATCTCGAAGACGGATCAGCTCAAGCTCTTCAAACCCTTCTCGCAACTCGATTCGAGCTCGACGCGGCGCGCGGGCGGCGCGGGCCTGGGCCTGTCGATCTGCAAGGCGCTGGTCGAGGCCCACGGTGGCCAGATCGAACTGGAGAGCGAACCGGGGCACGGCTGCGTCTTCCGTTTCAGCCTGCCGCTGCGCGGACCGGCCAGCGAGCCGCTCGAAAAGCAGATTCCGGCCAGCGACGAGCTGCCCGGCAGCCGCTCCGAGCGCTAAGCGACGATCGGCTTGGTCGCGAGGGCGACGACGCCGCTCGCGGGGACTTGCACGGTCAGTGTGCCGTTCTTGGCGACGGTGATGGGCTTGCGGCTCTTCAAGCCGCCTTTGCCGCCCTCGTTCCAGACGGCCACGTGGTAGCGCTTTCCGGGCGGCAATCCCGTGAGTGTCATCGCGCCGCGGCGGGACCGGCCGTTGAGCGCGAAGACCGCGGACTGCCCGTTCGGTCCTTTGAAGCTGCTCATCAGCTGGTCCTGGCCGTGATGCAGCGCGTCGGGTTGCCAGCCGGGGCCGATCGCATGCGTGAAGAGCTGGCTCATGGCGTAGGTCGGCGTGCGCGCGAAGCCGGTGTCCGGCGCGCCGACCTCGCCCCAGGGGCCGAAATCGTGCTTGTCCGTGTCGTAGGCGGCCCACTTCGAGAGGCCGACCACGCCGTAGTGCGGGGCCAGCGCGTTGAACCAGGCGTGATCGAAGGCGGCCTGGGTGGTTTTGGCGATCGGCTTGCCATGCAAATCCCCGGGCTTCGAGCCGTTGACGGCGCGCACGCCGTACTCGGTGACGTAGAGGGGTTTGGGATGCGGCAGGCTTTTCACGACCGCCTGGGCGTGCGCCAGGCGCTGCTCGGCCTGCGCGCGGCCGTTCGGACCGTCGACCCAGTAGACGTGTAGCGAGTAGCCGTCGAGCACGTCGCCGAGATGCGCGCCCATGTAGCGCAGCCAATCGTCTTGCGCGTCGGTGCCGTTCGCGCGCTTCTCGAAGACCAGATCACCGCCGACGAGCTTCACGGCGTCGCGCATGCCGCGCGCGTCTCGGGGGTTTTTCGGATCGGGCGTCGCTTTGAGCGCTGTGTCGAGATCGCGGTAAAGGCTGCCGTAGAGCGCGAGCGAGTCGTTCAGGGCCCGATGCGTCACGGTCGCCGGCACGGCCTTGCCCGGGTGGGCTTTTTGCCACGTGCGTTCGTCGTGCGAGAGGTCGTGCGAATCCGGCTCGTTTTGAATCGTCACGTCGTGCACGCAGGTGATGCCCTGCTTGCGCAGCGAAGCGAGCAGCTTGGCGAAGCCCGTCATCAGCGCCTTGCGTTGCGCGGGCGAGCCGTAGCCGCCTCCCGGCGGGTGCCAAAAGGTCAGATTCACCTCGGAGCCCGAGGACTGGGCCATGCGCAAGGTCTTTTCGAGCGCGCCGAGCGCGTGGGTCGTGTCCGGATCCACGGTACCCTTGGGCACGAAGCGCGCGAGCATCTCGGGCGTCACGAACACGCGCGAGTACTCCGGATGCAGCTGCTGGACGGTGTTCGCGAGCTTGGCGTTCTGCGACGCCGTCAGCGGCTTCTTTTCGCCGGTCCGCGTGAAGACGTCCGTGTCCAGCTGCGCGCCGTAGCCCATAAAGGCGGGGGCCGGGCCGTGGCCCAGCAGCTTCTCGATCGCCGCGAGCGGATGGGCGATCGTCCGCCAGGGCTGATGGCCGGTCTGCAGTTGGGTATCGAACGACTGGCCGCTCATGGCAGATCTCCTGCCCGTCTTATACCCAACCGTCGCTTGCGGCTTCTAGAGACCTTGCCAGGGAATCGGCGTCGGGCCGGGCGTCGGCTTCGGCTTGGGCGGCGCCTTGATCACATGGGCCACCATCGGCCGGAAGTTGGGCAACAGGGCCGATTGGCTGATCATCGAGCGCCACTGGGACCAGTACAGGTAGGGATAGCT
>DATNPP010000515.1:0-5303 GCA_036703175.1 Oscillatoriaceae cyanobacterium | reverse complement strand
TGCGGAAGATCGCACCGGCGAAAAGGCTGTTCTACAGCGCGTCGTCGCCCTCTCGGGCGGCTCCAAGGCCCACATGGTCGTGCTCACCACGGCGAGCTCGCTGGGCGTCGAGATCGAGAAGGTCTACGAAAAGGCCTTTTTGGAGTGCGGCGCGGCGCGCGTCACGACGCTGCACATTCAGGATCGCGCGGACGCCAACGATCCCGAGAACGTCGCCGTGATCTACGAGGCCACGGGCGTGTTCATGACCGGCGGCGATCAGACGCGCCTCGCGAGCGTGCTCGGCGGCAGCGAGGTCGGCAAGGCGATGCACCGGGCCTACAAGCGCCAGGGCGTCACGATCGCCGGCACCAGCGCCGGCGCCTCGGCGGTCTCCGAGCACATGATCGCGGGCGGTAAGCGCGGAATCCATCCCAAGAAGGGCATGCTCAACCTGGTGCCCGGCCTGGGGCTGTTGAACCGCGTGATCATCGACCAGCACTTCTCGCAGCGCCAGCGCCTCGGGCGATTGCTCTCGATCGTGGCGCAGAATCCGTTTCTGCTGGGCATCGGCATCGACGAGAACACGGCGATCGTGGTCGAGCCGGATCTCACCTTCGAGGTGATCGGCGCGGGCGCCGTGACGATCCTCGACGCGCGCGGGATCACGAACACGAACGTGAACGAGGCCAAGAAGGGCCAGCTGCTCGCGATGTGCAACGTGCAATTCCACCTGCTGCCCGAGGGCCAGCGCTTCCACATCGAGAAGCGCGAGCCGGGCCCGCGCATCTACCAGGGCGCGCTGCCACAGGCGTTGACGCAGATGGTGGAGGCCGCGCAGGAAGCCATTCAGCCGAAAACAAGCAAGCGCAAGAAGGCTTGAGGCTGTCGCGTTTGTTTTGTCGGCCCCTCGGGTTTAACGTCTCTGCCCTGCTTCAAGCGGGGCAGACGATTTCACGGTATCCCACGACGATCGGAGCAGCCACTTCATGAAGGTCCTTGAAACGCGCATTCTGCGCGGTCCCAACGTGCACTCGCCCCGTCCGGCGTTTCTCGCCGTGTTGGACCTGGAGGAGCTGGACGATCGCCCCAGTTGCGACTTCCCGGGCTTCGTCGACAAGCTTTGCGCGCTGCTGCCCGGCTTGCACGACCACCGCTGCTCCACGGGGCGCCGCGGCGGCTTCGTCGAGCGGCTGCACGAGGGCACCTACATGGCCCACATCACGGAGCACGTGCTGATCGAGCTGCAGAACATGGCCGGCATCGACGTCGGCTTCGGCAAGGCGCGCTCCGTGCCCAACCGCCCGCGCCAGTACACGATCGTCGTCTCGTACAAGATCGAGAAGGTCGTCACCGAGGCGCTGCCCGTCGCGATCAAGATCGTCGAGAAGCTCACGCGCGGCGAAGACGTCGACATCACGCAGGACCTCGAGGACCTCAAGTACTGGGCCGAGCGCCACGCGCTGGGCCCCAGCACGAAGGCGATCGTCGAGGCGGCGCAGCGGCGCGGCATTCCGACGTTCCGCATCACCGAAGAGGCGAGCCTGTTCCAGCTCGGCTGGGGCAAGCACCAGAAGCGCATTCAGGCCACGATGACCTCGAGCACGAGCCACATCGCGGTGAACATCGCCTCGGACAAGGATCTGACCAAGTCGCTGCTCGCCGAGGCTGGATTGCCCGTGCCGAAAGGCGAGATCGTGCGCTCGGCGGATGCCGCCGTGTCGGCCGCGCGCCGCTTGCGCGGGCCGGTGGCGGTCAAGCCGTACGACGGCAACCAGGGCAAGGGCGTCAGCCTGAATCTGACGGATCCGGAACAGATTCGCGCCGCCTTCGAGCTGGCGCGCAAGTACGCGCGCTCGGTGCTCGTCGAGCAGTTCATCGAGGGGCAGGACTACCGCGTGCTGGTGGTCGGCGATCAAGTCATCGCGGCGGCGCGGCGCATGCCGGCGCACGTGATCGGCGACGGCGCGCGTCCGATTTCCGAGCTCGTGTCCGAGGAGAACAAGAACCCCATGCGCGGCACGGGCCATCTCAAGCCCATGACGACGATCAAGCTGGACGAGAGCGCGCGCCAGGTGCTCGAGCGCCAGGGCTTCACCTTCGAGTCCGTCCCGGCAGCGGGGCAGTTGGTGACGCTCAAGGAGAACGCGAATTTGAGCACGGGCGGCTCGGCCGAGGACGTGACGGATCAGATTCATCCCAAGAACGCGATCGCCTGCGTGCGCGCCGCGCAGAAGATCGGCCTCGACGTGGCCGGCATCGACGTGGTGTGCAAGGACCTCGCGGATCCGCTCGAAGACCAGCGCGGCGCGCTCATTGAGGTGAACGCGGCGCCCGGCATCCGCATGCACCAGCATCCCTCCAAGGGCCAGCCGCACGACGTGGGCGCGGCGATCGTCTCTTCGCTCTTCCCGGCCGGCAGCCCCTCGCGCGTCCCGGTCATCGCCGTGACGGGCACCAACGGCAAGACGACCACCACGCTGCTCATCGGCCACGTGCTGCAGAACAGCGGCACCGTGACCGGCGTGACGACCACCGAGGGCATCTACATCAACGGGCGCCTCGCGCAATCGGGCGACTGCACGGGCTACTGGTCCGCGCGCACGGTGCTCACGAGCCCGTCCGTGGAGGCGGCCGTGCTGGAGACCGCGCGCGGCGGCATGTTCAAGCGCGGCTTGGCGTTCGACGCGTCGGACATCGGTGTGGTGCTGAACATCCATGACGACCACCTGGGGCAGCACGGCGCCGAGACGCTGCGCGACCTGGCGCGCGTGAAGAGCCTGATTGCCAAGACGGCCACCAAGGCCGTGGTGCTCAACGCCGAGGACGCGCTCGTGGCCGAGATGGCCGAGGAGAAGCTGGAATCGGCCGAGGTGATCTACTTCGCGATGGACCCCGACGCCGACGTGCTCGTCAAGCACCTCGACGGCGGCGGCCGCGCCGTGTACCTGCGCCGCAACATGATCATGCTGGCCCACGGCGACCACCGTATTCCGCTGGTCGAGGTCGAGCGCATTCCCTTCACGCTCAAGGGCCGCGCGCGCCACAACGTGGCGAACGCCCTGGCGGCGGTCGCGGCGCTGTGGGCCGCGGGCACGTCGCAGCAGGCGATCGTGGCGGGCCTTTCGACCTTCACCTCGAGCGTCGATCAAAACCCGGGCCGTCTGAACCTGTTCAAGGTGCGCGACTTCCACGTGCTGCTGGACTACGCGCACAACGCGGAGTCGTACAAGTTCATCATCGAGACGGCGCGCCAGCTCAATCACAAGCGCCTGGTGGGCGTCGTGACGGCGCCGGGCGATCGCTACGACGACAAGCTGCGCGAGATCGGCCGCATCTGCGGCCAGGGCTTCGACCACGTGATCGTGCGCCAGATGACCGATCTGCGCGGCCGCCCGGTGGGCGAGGCGCCGGCGTTGATTCTCGAAGGCGTGCGCGAGGCGGGGATTCCCGAGGAGCGCGTCGAGCTGATTCTCGACGAGCCGACGGCGATCAACAAGGCGATCGAGATGGGACGCGAGGGCGATTTGATCGTGATCGGCTGTTCGGACACGGCCGGCATGATCAATCAGGTGGCGCAGCACGCCGAGAAGCTCATCCCGCTGGCCGACTAACGCGGCGTCCCCTCCCCCTGGCGAGGGGGAGGGACGCCGAAGCCCTGTTCAGGGGCTGAGGCTGGGAGGGGGAGACTCTCTGTGGCTCACAAAAGACATTGCTTTCCCGGCGGTCCGGTAGGAGACTCCCCCACCCAGTTTTCGCCCCTGGACGGGGCTCAAACATCCCTCCCCCCCACCGAGGGGAGGGGGCGTTATTGCGGCAATTTGGGAGATGGGGCGGCCAGCAGGGCCTGTATGAACACTTCTGCCAGCTCCTCGGACTGGAAGACGCCCAGCACCGCGTAGTCCTCGTCCTCGTAGCGCAGCACCAGCGTGCTGGCTGCACCGAAGCGCGCGTCCGGATCCGGGCAAGTCTCGAAGCGCACCTCGTGGAACACCCCGCGCTTCATACCGCGAGTCCCACATTCCGCGGCAGATGCGCGATCACCTGATCCACCACGCCGTACGCCTTCGCGTCCTCGGCCGACATGAAGAAGTCGCGCTCGAGATCGCGCGCCAGCTTCTCGGCGGTCTGCCCCGTGTGCACGGCATACAGATCGACCAGATGCTTCTTGAGGCGCATGATCTCTTGGGCCTGGATCTCGATGTCCGTCGCCTGGCCCTGCGAGCCGCCCGAGGGCTGGTGCAGCATCACGCGGGCGTTGGGCAGGGCGATGCGTTTGCCGGGCGTGCCGGCGGCCAGCAGAAAGCTCGCCATCGAGGCGGCCTGGCCGAGGCAGTAGGTCGCGATGTCCGGCCGGATGAGCTGCATCGTGTCGTAGATGGCGAGCCCCGCCGTCACGACGCCGCCCGGGCTATTGATGTAAACCGTGACGTCCTTCTTCGGATCCTCGGCCTCGAGATACAGCAGCTGCGCGATCACCAGGTTGGCCACCTGGTCGTCGATCGGCGTGCCGAGAAAGACGATGCGCTCCTTGAGCAGCAACGAGTAGATGTCGTAGGCCCGCTCACCGCGGGCGGCGGTCTCGACGACCATGGGAATCAGCGACATGGCGAACCTCTTTCTGCAAAACCGGCTGACTCCGCGAGCATAGCAGTAGGCCCGGCGCGGAAAGTTCCGCGCCGGGCCGGCTTTGATTCCTTGGACTACTTTAGCGGAGCGATTCGCTCGGCATGCGCCTCACAGGCCCGCAACTCGCCAATGGCCGAGGGGCAACTCGCCAGTGGGTGTCGACAAACTCGCCAATGGCCGATCGGCCAGCGGCGGGCACGATTGGCGCCGACCCACGCCGATCTGCAAGCGCGCCTCCCAGAAGCGCTCCACCCAGCCGCGGCCCGAGGCCCAGAATGCCGCCTCGTCCTTGATGTCGATCTCGAAGCGGCCCAGGGTGCGCAGATGCGCGAAGGCGCCTTGATCGGGGAATCCGTCGCCCGCGAGGTACTCGCGCAAGCGCTTGGGCGTGTTGAGGCGCCTCGCGCTGTCCTCGACCAGCTGCGCGCGATCGGCCAGCATGGCCTTCTCGAGCAACGCCCCGACGCTGCGATACAGCGTGCGCGGGCCGTGCTTCATCTCGGCGCGCTCCCACACGGCGAGCTCGGCCGCGAGTTGCAGCGCGACGCGGTTGACCTGATTGCCCTGGCCGTCCAGCGGCAGCGCGAAGAGTTCGCGCGGCAACGCCAGCCGGTAATTCGGCAGCTCGATCGCCTCCCACCAGGGGCCGGGCACCACCCAGAGCGGGTCCGAGGCGCGCAGCGATCGCCAGTCCT
>DATNPP010000210.1:0-7248 GCA_036703175.1 Oscillatoriaceae cyanobacterium | reverse complement strand
CTTGCGGATCGTGTTGTCGCCCGCGCAGGCGACGTAGAGGTTGCCCTGCGCGTCGCTGCCGAGGCCGACCGGATCGGCGAGCCCGCTCACGAAGGTGGTCGTCGTGCCGTCCGGTGTGATCTTGCGCAGACAGTTGTTCTTGCTGTCGGCGACGTACAGGTTGCCCGAGGCGTCGCGCGCGACGTCCTGCGGCGCGTCGAAGCGCACAGCGGTGCCTTGCCCGTCCGTCAGGCCGGACGGGCAGTTGCCGCTGTCGCCGGCCATCGCGTTCGTCGGGCCGGCCAGCACGCTGTAGGTGCCGTCCGCCGCGATTTCGACCACGCGGTTGTTCGTGACGTCGCAGGCGTAGGTGTTGCCCGTGCCGTCGACCACCAGGCCGCCGAGCCCCCAGTAGAACGTGGAATCGTTCTCGTCGTCGTAGATCGCCTTGGCGGTGCCCGAGGCGTCGATGCGCTCGATGATGTAGCTTTCGTCGTCGGTGACGTAGATTTGGCCCTTCGAATCGTAGGCCACGCCGCCGATGTCGCTGACATCGCTGTCGTCGAGCACGCTGTCGGTCGTGAGCAGCGGGCCGGTCGCGTACGACGTGAACTTTAGCGCATTGCTGCCCGAGGCGGTGATCGTCGCCTGCCCCTGGCCCAGCGCCTTGATCAATCCGTTCGCGTCCACGCTCATGATGCTGGGCGCGCTGGAGGTCCACGAAATCTCGTTCGGCGTCACGGCGATAGTCTTCTTGCTCTGATCCTGCGCCTTCACCGTGGCCTGCACGGTCTGGCCGACCAGCATCACCTTCATGGGCGCCGTGATCGTGATCTTGCTGATGATATCGAGCGTGGCCGCCGTACTTTGTATGCCGTTGACCGTGACGAGCACGTCGTTCGAGCTGGCGCCGCCCGGCACCGTGAAGGTGATCGTGTTGTCGTCGGAGCGCGTCGGATTGCTCACCGTCGCGCCGCCGCAGGTGACCGAGAAGATCGCGCCGTCGGTCGCGCCGAAGTTCGCGCCTTTCAGCGTGACGGTGGCGCCGATGCCGGCCACGGCGGGCGTCACGCTGGCGATCGTGGGCGCCGCGACGGAGAGATCGAGCGTGGCTGAGGCCGTTTGATTGGAGGCGACCTTGACGTCGCCGATGGTCGCGTTTCCGAGCCCGTCCTTGGTGGCGTAGAGCGCGTAGGTGCCCTTGGGGACGCCGCTGATGGTGAAGCTGCCGTCGTCGGCCGTCGCGGCTTCGTAGCCCGTGCCGGGCACGAAGACCTGCACGCCGATGAAGTGCTTGACGGTGGGATCCTTGCTGGCCGTGACCTTGCCCGCGATCGCGCCCGTGGGCGCCAGCTTCAGCTGCACGCCGGCGGCGTCGCTCGCGACGTTGAAGGCGATCGCCTTCTCGGTGCCGGATTGATCCGCCTCGATGTTGATCGAACGGCCCTGGGGATCACTGAGCGTGAAGTGGCCCTGGGCGTCGGTGGTGGCCGTCATGCCCGTATCCAGCACCTTGTAGCTGGTGCCCTTGTCCGACACGAGCCCGCCGCCGTTGTTGCTGATCAGGCCCGAGCCGTTGTTGCTCACGACGCCGCCGCCGTTGTTGCTGATCAAATAGCCCACGATGGGCACGCCGGCGACCGGTTTGCCGCTCTCGTCCAGCACGATGCCGAAGTAGGATTGCGTGCCCGGATTGTCGGGCGTCGTGGTCGGCTGGGTGTTGTCGGACGGCTGTCCGGTCGTGTCGTTCGTGCCGCCGGTCTTGCTCGTGCTGGTGCTCGTCCGCGGCTTGACGGCGGACGGCAACGAGCTGCACGCCGCGACGAGCAGCGAGCCGACGAGCATAAGTCCGATCAGATGATGAGTGCGACGCAACGACGAGTCCCCCGGCTTCAAAGCGATTAAGCTCATTGTTCCACGCGGACGAACGCCCGAAACGTCGCTTGATGGAATCAGGGCTGTAGCAGGATTTCCCGCAGCGTGCCCGTTCCGGGGCTGGCGTCGCCGACGATCAAATTGCCGTCCGGCGTCATCGTGAGCGCGCTGAGGGCGAAGAAGGTCGCGCTGCTGCCGGGCCCGTCGACGGCGCCGGTGTTCGCGGCGACGTTGCCGCCGGCGATCGCCGTCACGCTGCCGCCCGCGCCGATCTGGTAGACGCGCGCGGTCGACGAGACGCCGCCGACGGGCGCGCAGACGGCGTAGATCTTGCCACCAGGCGCCACCGCCACGCCGACGAAGGGCGACGAATCGGTGCCGACGCTCGTGGCGAGCTGGCTCACGGCGCCTTGCGGCGTCACCATCCGAATCGTGTCGTCGCCCGCGCAGGCGACCAACAGGTCGCCC
Source organism: Oscillatoriaceae cyanobacterium (assembly GCA_036703175.1). Classification (GTDB taxonomy): domain Bacteria; phylum Cyanobacteriota; class Sericytochromatia; order S15B-MN24; family JAQBPE01; genus DATNPP01. The sequence continues at coordinate 4,926 of DATNPP010000210.1, read as the reverse complement.
TGTGCGTCGCGCGCGAGGGCGACCGGTTGCGCGAGGCCGGTGACGAAGGTGCTCACGGTGCCCTGCGCATCGATCTTGCGCAGGCAGTTGTTGCCCGAATCGGCCACGAACAAATTGCCGGAGCCATCGAGAACGAGGCCCTGAGGGGCGTCGAAGCGCACCGTGCCGCCCGAGCCGTTCGTGAGGCCGCTCGGCCCTTGAATCTGTTGGGTGTTGGCATTGAGCACCTGGGAGTCCGGCGGCCCCGCGAGCACGCTCTCGGTACCCGACGCGTCCACTTCGAGGATCCGATTGCCGTCTTGCTCGCTCAGGTAAATTTTGCCTTGCGCATTCACCGCGGCGCCCTCGAAAACGTGATTGCCCCAGCCGGCGCCCGCGTAAATCGCCGTGGAATCCCCGCTCGGCGTGATTCTCCACAACGAAGGTTGTGCGCCGTCGGCCTCGTAGAGGTTGCCGGCGCTGTCGTAGGCGAGCCCACCGATCGCGTGCGCGGCGATGACCTGGTAGGTCGCGACGGCCGGCGCGCTCGCGGTGGCGTTCAGTTTGAACGTGGCTTTGAGGCTGCCGCTCGAGGCGCTGATGGTGGCGGCGCCGGCGGAGACCCCCGTCGCCGTGCCGCTCGCGTCCACGTCGACCGCGGCGTTGTCCGAACTCCAGCTGAGCGTGCCGGGCGCGAGGGGAATGGTGCCTGTCGCGTCCGTGCCGGTGGCGAGCAATCGATCATGACCGCCCACGAGCAGGCCGTTGAGCGGCGAGGTGAGCGTGAGCGCGCTCAGCAGCGTGAAGGGCTTCGAATTGCTCGAAATGTCGTTGACCGTCACGTTCACGTTGCCCGAGCTCGCGCCTGAGGGCACGGTGAGCGTGATCGTGTGGTCATCGAGCCGCGTGGGATTGCTCACGCTCGCGCCGCCGAGGCTCACGGAGAAAGTCGAGCCGTCGGTCGCGCCGAAGTTCGTGCCGGTGAGCCGCAACGTGGCGCCGGGGCCGGCCACGTCGGGCGTGACGCTGGCGATCGTCGGCGTCGGCACGACCAGATCGAGGGTCGCGGAGGCGGTCTGATTGGACTCGACCTCGATGCCGCCGACGCTGGCGTTGCCGAGCCCGGACTTGGTGGCGTAGAGGGCGTAGGTGCCCTTGGGCACGTTGTGAATGACGAAGCTGCCGTCGTCGGCGGTGGCGGCGAAGTAGCTCGTGCCGGGCACGAAGACCTGCACGCCGATGAAGTGCTTCACGGCCGGCGCCTTCGAGGCCGTCACGCTGCCCATGATGCTGCCGGTGGGCGCGAGCTGCAGCTGGACGCCGCTCGCGTCGCTCGCGACGTTGAAGGCGATCGCCTTCTCGGTGTCGGACAGATCCGCCTCGACGTTGATCGGACGGCCCTGCGGTTCGCTGAGCGTAAAGTGGCCCTGGGCGTCGGTGGTGGCCGTCAGCCCCGTGCTCAGCAGCTTGTAGCTCGTGCCCTTGTCCGAAATCAGGCTGCTGCCGTTGTTGCCGACGATGCCGGAGCCGTCGTTGGCCACGACCCCGCCGCCGTTGTTGCCGAGCAAATAGCCCGTGACGGCCACGTTGGCGACCGGCTTGCCGCTCGCGTCGAGCACGATGCCGAAGTAGGCCTGGGCCGTGGGCGAGGCCGAACTGCTCGGCTCGGTCGTGGCGGGCGTGCTGGGGGAAGTCGCGTGCGTGCTCGGGGTCTTGCTCGTCACCCGTCCGCTGGTGCCGACGCCCGTGGGGGGCGAAGCGCAGCTCGCCATGAGCAAAAGCCCGGCCAGCAAAATTGCGTGGAGTGCGATGCGCAACGGAGCTTCCCCCTTCGACTCATCGTCATTGTTCCACCCGTCCGAACGGGCGAAACCTCGCTCGCGTGATTGCGGCACGAGGCGCGAAAGGCGCTAGGACTCGCCGACCACTTGCGCGAACAGGCGCTCGATCGCTTCGGCGCTGCGCTGCCAGGTCCACTCCGTGCGCACGTCATCGAGGGCCCGTGCGCCCATCGCCTCGCGCCGCGCGTCGTCGGCGAGCAGCGTGGCGATCGCCGAAGCGACCGCGCCGGGCTCGGGGGCCACCAGCAAGCCCGTCTGGTCGTGGCGGATCGTCTCGCGCACGCCGGCCTCGTGCACGCCGACGCTCGGCGTGCCGCAGGCGGCGGCTTCCAGGGGCACGAAGCCGAAGGGCTCGAGGATCGGCGTGAACACGTTCAGCCTGGCGCGGTTGTAGGCGGCCACGAGATCCGCGTCGCTGGCGTCCTCCAGCAGCTCGAGCGTGACGTTCTGCGCGCGTGCCTGCGCCACCAGCCCATCGCGATAGGCGGCCGTGCCGCTGCTCTCGCCGACCAGAATCAGCTTGGGACGTCGCGAGGCCTCGAGGCGGGCGAGCGCCTCGATGATCAGCGCCTGGTTCTTGTTTTCCTGAAAGCGCCCCACGCTCACCACCGCGTGCTCGCGGGGCATCGGCACGGGCTTGAAGCGCTCGGTATCGACCCCCAGCCGCGCCACGTGGGCCGTGAGCCCGTAGGCGCGGCGGATCGATTCGCAGGCGTAGAGCGAGCTCGTCACGAGCAGCTTGGCCGCACGGGTATTCTCGGCGTCTTGGCGCTTGTGGCGGCCCTCGTAGAGCGGCTCGACAGGGGCGTACCACGCGGCCCGCACGCGGCCTTTCCAGCTTGCCGGCGGCGGGGGCGGCGCCGTGTATTCGTAATAGCGCCGCAGCGGCTCGTAGCAATAGTACACGCTCGGCGTGCGCAAATGGCGCAGCAGGAAGGGCGCTTTGACGAGGTAATCGGGATGCACGAAGGCGACGTCGTATCCGCCGGCGTCGATCCGCTCGGCCACCCGCGCGTGCGCGGCATCCAGCGCTTCGAAAGCGCCTAGCCGACGCCTGAGGTTCCAGTATTGCAGCACGAAGGGGAGCAGGCGTGTTTCGAGCAAGCCCGGCAAGGTGACCGGCTCGACATGCACCCTTTCGGTGACCGGGGCGAGCGGCAGAAAGGCCTCGTCGCCGGTCGCGAGCGTGAAGGCGTCCAGGTGGTGTCTGCGTGACCGCAGCTCGCGGGCGTATTCGTAGAGCGCGCGCTTGGCGCCGCCGGCGAGCAGGTTGTGAAAGAGCGCGATACGCATGTGCTAGCGGCGCAGAATTTTCTTCGCGAGGGCGATCGCCGGGCGCGGCACGCTGCGGCGCAATCCGTTCAGACATGCCTGCAAGCCCTGCTCGAGCGTGACCGCCAGGGCGTTGGGCTCCGCGAAGACCTCGTTCGGGCGCTCGCGGAACAGGGTCGTGTGATCGCCTTCGGGGCTGAGCTCCTCGGCAGGCCGCCCGTTGGTGTAGTAGTAGAGCGCGATGGACTTGCGTCCGCGCTCCGGCGGGCACTCCACGGGCTCGGGATTGCCGTGGTAGCTGAAATCGTCGGTGAGAAAGACGACCGTGCGGTTGAAAATCGGCGCGATGCGTTTTTCGCAGGCCTTCATGTCACGATCCCACAGCTCGAGGTGCCCGCCGTACGCGTCGGGCCAGTCTTCGTTCAGGTACACCAGCAAATTGAGCCGGCGGTCCAGCTTCATGAGCGTGTGTTTGTTGAAGTCCGCATGGATGGCGAGCTTACCGCCGCGCTGCAGCTGGTGCATGCCGCCGCCGACCAGGTAGGGATCCGGAATCAGCCCCTCGATGCCCGTGAGCGCGCTCAACTGGCGCAAAAACGGCTCGGCGTTCAGCTCGCGGATCAGGTCCTTGACCGCCGGCGGCAGCTGGTACTCGGATTGCAGCATCAGCTTCACCTGCCGGCCCGGATCCTTGAAGCGGTGCCAGCGCGGATCGTTCGGCGGATAGAATTCGTCGTGAACCGTCTTGAGGAACTCGGGGCGAAACAGGTTCTCGATCACCACGTGCTTGAAGGGACGCGCCTGCCCGAACTCCTCGGCCCGCGTTCCAAGCGCCAAAAAGGCCTCCGGATCGAAGATCGGGTGCTCTGCGAGGTAGCGCCAGTGAATCTCTTGCGTCGCCATTGTGGGTCCTTTTGCGCCCGAGGGTCTCAATCCCTGTTTTCGGCGGTCGCGACGCGAGACTCAAGCGGTCTCAGTCGCGGGGCGATGAACTGCTGGTAGCTTTCGCGCAACGCCGCGCGTTCGAGGTAGGCGATCACCGTGAGAACGCTCGTCGTCACGATCGCGAGCACGGCGATCAGCTGCAGGCCCGTCGTGACGAAAGGCGCGAGCACCCAGGAAAGCGCGGCCGCACCGGCCGCGAGGGCGAGCGGCAGGCCGAACAATCGCGCGTAGGGCATCGCGATCTCGTTGCGGAAGCTCCACAGCAGCCATGCGGCCGGCAGCAATGCGCCGACGCCGCAGGCCACCGCGATGCCGTAGAAACCCAGCTTGGGCAACAGCGCGAGCGCGAGCCCCCATTCCACGGCCGCCCAGAGCAACGTGACCCGAAAGCCTCCTCCCGCGCGGCCGGTGGCATTGAGGTAGCTCACCAGGATCGAGGTGGTGTTGGTGGCGGCGAAGCGCGCGGAAAAAGCCCACAACACGGGCAGCGCCGGCCGCCAGGCCTCGCCGTAGAGGTGCGCGACGATCGGCGAGCCGAGCACGGCGACGATCGCGAGCAGTGGCCAGGTGATGAGGTTGAGGCCGCCGAGCGTGCGGATGAGCAGGCGCTCCCGCTCGCCCGGCTCGTCGTGCAATCGTGCGAAGGCCGGAAAGCTCACGCGCCCGACGATCATCACGAACGAGTGCGAGCAGGTCTGCGCGAGGTTCATGCCCCAGTTGAGGTAGCCGACGGCTTTCGGGCCGAACACCGAGCCACCCAGTAGCGCGTTGATGTTGTCGCGGGCGAGCGCGGTCAGATTGGCGCCCTGAAAGGCGAGCCCGAAGCGCAGCGCGCGCTTGAGCAGCGCGCCCTCGAAGCGCAAGCCGAGCGACCAGGGCGCCGCGGCGA
>DATNPP010000511.1:0-3721 GCA_036703175.1 Oscillatoriaceae cyanobacterium | reverse complement strand
GCCATAGGTGTCGAACATGTAGCGGACCAGCGAGTATCCCTCGTCGTAGCCCTCGGCGCCCGCGTAGAGGCCCAGCATCGGGAAGTTCGTGCGCTCGGTATCCGTCATGAGCTTGTGCTCGAGCGTGTGCAGGCGGAGCATGCGATCGTTGCCCGGGTACCAGTACTCGGCGCAGTACTGCGCGATGCCCTCGAGGAACCAGCGCGGCACGCCGCCGATCGCCGAGAGCTCGGCCATCTTGTTGCCCGTGTCCATCGCGCGGAAGTTGATCACGTGCGTGAGCTCGTGCGCGACGAAGCGCTGCGTGCCCACGATGCTCGAATTGGCGAGCAGCGGATCGAGCAGAATGCGGTCCTTGACCGGCTCGGCCTCGCCGTTGAAGAAGCTGTCCTGCGTCATGATGATCGGAATGCGGTCGGTGAACTTCGGATTGCCGAAATCCGCCGCGATCTTGGGATAGGCGTCCTCGGCATCCCGCAGAATGCGCATCGCGGTGTGCTCGATGCCCGGATAATAATGAATGGCGAAGTGCGCGCTGTCCTTGACCATCCACTTGCGTTCGGGATGGTTGTCGGCAAAGGCGGGGGCGGGCGCGGCGATGCTCACCGTGCCGGCGAGCGCGAGGCCCACGAGGGCGATGGCAGCCAGGCGGGAACGAAGAGACGGATGGGGCAACGGAACCTCCTCGAAGCAGGGGGACCGTCGCTGGAGCAAAAATGGGCAAGAAGGAGCGAAAAGCAGGCAGGGATTAGCGATCGGGACTCTTCCTGTTTACCCTCCAAAATCGGCCTTTGAACGCCCTTTAACGGCACAACGAGCGCTTTCGCGGTAAATCTTCGTAAACACCTGCTTTTCCCGTTAGAAGTGGGTATAATCCGTTAGAAGTTTGTCAAATGCTGCTCAAACGGATTTAAAACGGGTTTAAGTCTCGCCTGCCGATTTTAAGGAGAGCACGCGCGCATGTCCCCCAAGATTCTCGTCGTCGACGATGAGCCCTCGATCGTCAAGAGCATCCAGTACAGCCTTGAAAAAGAAGGCTACCAGGTCGTGACGGCCAATGACGGCCAGCAGGCACTCGAAGTGGCGCGGCGCGAAAAGCCCAACCTCGTGGTGCTGGACGTGATGCTGCCTTCGCTCGACGGCTACGAGGTCTGCCGCCAGCTCCGTCAGGAGATGCCCGTGCCCGTCATCATGCTGACGGCCAAGGGCGAGGAAATCGACAAGGTCGTGGGCCTCGAAATCGGCGCCGACGAGTACGTCACCAAGCCTTTCAGCCTGCGCGAGCTGCTCGCCCGGGTCAAGGCGCTGCTGCGATTGGTGAACCGCTACAACGAGCAGAAGCAGCAGCAGCCGGACAAGATCGAGATCGGCGATTTGATCATCGACCTCACGCGCCACGAAGTGACGCTGGGCGGCAAGGTGCTGACGCTGACGCTCAAGGAGTACGAGTTGCTCAAGCTGCTCGCGCTGAACGCCAACAAGGTGCTCTCGCGCGAATACCTCATCGAGCAGGTCTGGGGCTACGATTTCACGGGCGAGGGCCGCACGGTCGACGTGCATATCCACTGGCTGCGTGAAAAGATCGAGAAGGATCCCAATCACCCCATGCGCATTCAAACGGTGCGCGGCGTGGGCTATCGCTTCGAGCGCCGTACGCGGCCGGTCGAGGTATAGAAGTCGACGATCATGGTCCGCAGCCTCTACGCTCGGCTTCTGGCCTTTCAATGCCTCCTGGCGTTCGCCGGAGGCTTCGTCTTTTGGCTGCTGAATATCAACTACGAGTGGCCGGATCCGATGGCGATTCTCGCCACGATCGCCTTCTGTCTGATCGTCGCGGCCGTGGTGATCGGCCTGCTGCTCGATCCGGTCGATCGCCTGCATCTGGCGATCAAGCACGCGGCGCGCGGCGAGGAAGTGCCGCTGCCTGAGCCGCGCGCGAAGGACCTGCGCGAGCTCCTCGAGGCCGTCATCACACTCAAGTCGCTCGCGTATGCGGACGCCTCGGAGCTCTCCGGCGTGATCAACAGCCTGAGCGAGGGCACGCTGATCTTCGATCGCCACTGGCGCTTGCTGCACATCAACACGTCGCTGCGCTCGATGGCGGCCGAGGAAGGCATCACGGCCGGGCCCGACGGGAATCTCGCGCCCTACTGCACCGCGTTTCACGCGCGCTGCTTCGTGCCCGAGCAGCTCGATTTGATCGACGAGGAGATGCGCAAGGCGCCCGATCGCCCGCGCACGGACATCATTCAGCTCGACCGTCCGCGGCAGTTCCTCAAGCGCTACGGCGCGCCGCTCTACAACCAAAAAGGCGAGCGCACCGGCATGCTCGTGAGCTACACGGACATCACGCACGACGTCGAGATCGACCGGTTGCGGCAGGACTTCATCGCCAATGCCAGCCACGAACTGCGCACGCCCGTCACCTCGGTGAAGGTGCTGCTCGAAAACCTGGTCGACGGCGCGAAGGACGATCCGGCCGTGCGCGACGACTTCCTCGACGACGCGCTGCGCGAGATCGACCGCATGCACGAGCTGGTGAACGACCTGCTCGACCTCGCGGCGCTCGAGAGCGCCCGCAACACGCTCGAGATCTCGCGCTTCGAGCTCGTGAAGGTGATCGAGGAGGCCGTGGCGACCGTGTCGCCGCAAGCCAAGCAGAAGGGCGTCACGATCGCGGCGGAGGCCATCGGCGTGTCGCTCGAGGCGGACCACAAGCGCATTCGCCAGGTGCTCGTCAACCTCGTCACCAACGCGGTCAAGTTCACGCCCGCGGGCGGCACGGTGAGCGTGAGAGCCTGGGAAGACGGCACCGTCGCGCGCGTGAGCATCAGCGACACGGGCATCGGCATTCCGGCCAAGGACCTCCCGCACATCTTCGATCGCTTCTTCCGCGTGACGCGCGGGCGCTCGCGCTTGCAAGGCGGCAGCGGACTGGGCCTCACGATCGTCAAACAGGCGATCGACGCGCATCGCGGCGAGATCGCCGTGGAGAGCACCGAGGGCCAGGGCACGGCGTTCACGATCACGCTGCCCAGGGAGCATGCGTGAGCCAAAGCTCGCCGGCTTGGGTATAATCGCCTCGGAACGAGCATGGCGTGCCGCGTTCTCGGTGAGCCGCAGGAGGGGGCGCTCCCGTCCCGTTCGTGCGACGCTCAACGCCCGTCTCGGGCGGAGAATGAGGGCTCATGACGATCATTTCCTCGGCCCCGGCTTGTCAGGCGGTGGTGATTCACCTCGCCGGAACGCCGTACGTGTTGGCCACGGCCACGCGCGACTGGATCGCGCAGGCTGTCGTCACGCGTGTGCCGGGTGCACGGGCGCCGTTTTGCGGCGTGACGCCACAGGCGGGCAATCTCGTGCCGGTGGTCGACTTGTTCGCCTGCTTCGGCCGGCCGCGTCCGGAGCACTGTGGAATGTTGGTCACGATGTGGAATGGGGAGCCGATCGGTTTGTTGATGGATGCCGTCGTGCCTGAGCCGGTGCGTCCGGACGGGGCGCAAGGCGCCAGCCTGGGGCTCGATGAGCTGCTGGCGCTCGCGAGCGCCCGGCGCGGAGAATGAGCGTGCTCGAAAAGTTTTCGGCCGGAGCGATCCAGTCCCTCAACGCGGCCCGCGAAGAGGCGTTGCGCCTCGAGTTCGACCAGGTCAACGCCGATCACCTGCTGCTGGGGTTGCTGCACGAGCACCAGGGCGTGCCCGCGCGCACGCTGCGCGCGCAT
>DATNPP010000196.1:0-9291 GCA_036703175.1 Oscillatoriaceae cyanobacterium | reverse complement strand
CCTGGTTCTCGTTGTACATGCGCTTCACCGCACGCAATCCGAGATAGCCGATCAAATTGACGCCCCAATCGATCGCGAGCACTCCCCAGGGCACGTGGGCCTGAAAGGCGTAGTGGGTGAGAATGATGAAGAAGCCCGTGCCGACCGTGATCGTGAGCGCGATGTCGAAGGCCTCGCGCAGGCTGACGTAGCGCCAAAGCTGCTGGTGCAGCCCGGCCGGAAAGCGCCACACAAAGCGCAATCCGAGCATCAATGGCAGATAATCGAGAAACTGGTGCAGGTAATGGGCCGGAATGTGGCCCTCGAAGCGCAGGAAATAGGCCCAGTAGAACGCGAACACCGACACGCACATGTCCAGCGCCAACTGAAGCAGGCGTGGCGGTGTGAGATAGCGGGCCAGGGAATCGCGCATGGGCACTCCTAAAGGGCGAAAGCCCTCATCAGTTTATACCCGGCGGCGATTTCGCGGAATAGCACCGCCTGAGCGCTTCATTGTGGAGAACGACGATGACGACAATTTGTCAACGCTGCGCGACGGCCATCACCTTCTCGACCGCGCGCGCGACGTCCGCCATGTCGGTCTCGGTCAGCGTGGGGTGCACCAGGAACATGAGGGACGTCTCGCCCAGCTCATGGGCGACCGGCAGGCGTTCGGCGGGGCGCAGCTCGGGCGTGAAGGCCTTTTCGAGGTAGATTTCCGAGCAACTGCCGCTGAACGCGGGCACGCCCTCGGCGGCGATCGCCGCCAACACGCGATCACGATCCCAGCCGTCTTTGAGGCGCTCGGGCCGCACGAAGGCGTAGAACTTGTAATACGCGTGCCCGATGTCCGCCGCGGGTTGCGGCACGCGCAACGCCTCGATCCGGCCCAGCCGCTCGTGAAGAATGCCCGCGTTGCGCCGCCGAATCCGCGTCCACTCGGGCAACTTGGCGAGCTGCCGGCGGCCGATCGCCGATTGCATCTCGGTCAATCTCCAGTTGGTGCCGAAGGTCTCGTGCAGCCAGCGGAAGCCGGGCGCATGCTCGCGGCGGTAGACGGCGTCGTAGCTCTTGCCGTGGTCCTTGAAGGCCCAGGCCTTCTCGTAGAGGGCCTGATCGCGCGTGACGAGCAATCCGCCCTCGCCGCCGGTCGTGAGGATCTTGTCCTGACAGAAGGAGAAGGCGTTCACGTGGCCCATCGAGCCGACGGGACGGCCCTTGTAGGTGGCGCCGTGCGCCTGCGCGCAATCCTCGATCACGGGAATGCCGCGCTCGTCGGCCAGGGCGAGGATCGGGTCCATGTCGCACGGCCAGCCGGCCAGGTGCACGGCAATGATCGCCTTGGTGCGCGGACTGAGCACGGCGGCGATCGTCTCGGCCGTGACGTTCTGCGAATCGCGATCGACGTCCGCCACGACGGGCGTGGCGCCGCGCATCACGGCGCAGCTGGCCGAGGCGATGAAGGTGCGCGTGGTGGTGACGACTTCGTCCCCCGCGCCGATGTCGAGGGCATAGAGGGCCAGCTCGAGGGCGACGGTGCCGTTGGTGAGGGCGATCGCGTGCGGCATGCCGAGGGACGCGGCATATTCCTGCTCGAAAAGCCGCGACTCGCCGCCGGTCCAGTAGTTGACCTTGCCGGAGCGCAGCACACGCGTGGACGCCTCGATTTCGTCCTCGGCGAAGTACGGCCAGGGCGGCAGCGGCGCGGTGCGGACGGGGGTTCCGCCGTCGATAGCGAGCGTGGATTCTTGCGTGAGGGACACGATCTCTCTCCTAGGTCGGCGTCGCCCGCCGAATCGGCCTCGCCGGCACGCCGACGACCGTCGAATCCGGCGCCACTTCGCGGATGACCACGCTGCCGGCGCCGCAGGTGGCCCAGGCGCCGATGCGCATGCCGGGAATCGCGCGCGTGCCGATGCCGAGGAAAGCTCCCTCGCCCACCGCCACATTGCCGCCGAGCACTGTGCCGGGCGCGACGTGCACGTGCGCGCCGATGCGGCAGTCGTGGTCGACGCGCGAGCCGGTGTTCAGAATGACATTATCCCCGATTTCGCCGTCGACGTTCACGATCACGCCAGCCGCAATCACCACGCCGACGCCCAGCGTGAGGCGCTCGGAAAGGACGGCGCTGGGATGAATCGCGTTGACGAGCAGATAGCCTTCGGATTGCATACGCTCGAAGAGCCGCTGGCGCGTGCGATTCTGGCCCACGGCGATCACCATGCCGTCGAACTCGGGCAGATCCGACGGCTGCTTGACCACGGGCAGGCCGAGCAATTCGGGCGGCACCTCGCCCGTGTCCACGAAGCCGACCACGCTATGCCCGGAGACCCGCAGGATATCCCAGACGACCTTGCCGTGGCCGCCGGCGCCGTAGATCGCGATGCGCATCAGGCCTCCTTGCTGCCCGTGAACTCGGGCATCGTCACGTGGCCCGCGGCGCTCACGTCCGCGCGCTTGAGCACTTTGAGCACCGTCAGCGCGAGGATCTTGAGATCCAGCCACAGCGACCAGTTTTCCACGTACCAGACGTCCAGCGTGAAGCGCTGCTCCCAGCTGATCGCGTTGCGTCCGTTCACCTGCGCCCAGCCCGTGATGCCGGGCATCACGTCGTGACGGCGGGCCTGCTCGGTCGAGTAGAGCGGCAAATACTTCACGAGCAGCGGACGCGGCCCCACGAGGCTGATCTCGCCACGCAGCACGTTAAAAAGCTGGGGAAGTTCATCCAGGCTCGTTCTGCGCAGCAGGCGTCCCAGCGGCGTGAGGCGCTCGGCGTCCGGCAGCAGATTGCCCGCCGCGTCGCGCGCGTCGCTCATCGTGCGGTACTTGTAGATGCGGAAGATGCGGCCGTGCAGGCCGGGGCGCTCCTGCGTGAACAGCGCGGGGCCTGACGAATCGCGGCGAATCAGAATCGGCAAAACGACGAACAGCGGCGAGAAGAGGGCGATCGCCACTACCGCGAAGCCCAGATCCACCAACCGCTTGATTGCCCGCTGCATCGCCATGGCTACCCTGCGACAACCGGCGCGTCGAGCAGTCCGCGCGATTGCGCCAGCGCTTCGAGACGCCCCAGCAAACGCTCAATGACCATGTTCTCGTGAAAGAGCGCCTCGGCGCGCGCCCGGCCCGCCTCGCCCAGGCGCGCTCGCAGCGCCGGATCGTCGAGCAGACGGTCGATGCGCTCGGCGAGCGCCGCCGCGTCGCGCACGGGAATCAGATAGCCCGTCTCGCCCTCGACGACCTCCTCGCGACAGCCGCGAATGTCCGTCGCGACCACCGGCCGGCCGGCGGCCATCGCCTCGATGATCGAGCGCGGCATGCCCTCGCGGTACGAGGGCAGGACGAAGACGTCCATCAGGTTCATGAGGGCCGGAATGTCCTCGCTGAAGCCGCTGAAGAAGACGCGCGAGGCGAGCCTGGAATCCCCGAGCATCCCCGCGATCTCGGACTGGAAGTCGTCGCGATCGCCCTGAATCGCGCTGCCGACGACCAGAAAGCCCACGTCGTCGCGTGCGCGCACGAGCGTCGCCGCGGCCTCGAAGAACTCGCGATAGCCCTTCTCCTCGACCACGCGGCCGACCGTGCCGACGAGCGTCAGGCCGTCTGGAATGGACAGCTTTTGGCGCCACGCGGCCACCTCGGCCGGGCTCACCTGCTGAAAACGCTCGAGCAGCACGCCGTTGCTGATGACCGTCACGTCCCCCTCGCGCATGATGCCCATTTCGACGGCCGTCCGGGCGTCTTCGGCGCTCTGCGTGAAAAGGTGGTCCGTCATGCGCCCGAAGGTCCGCTCGAGCCAGACGTGACGGCCGCGCTGGGCGGGCGTCATGTGCTCGTGGAAGTAGAAACCGTGGGCGGTGTAGACCGTCAGCGGCACGCCGGCCAGCTTGGCCGCCATGCGCCCGATCAGGCTCGCCACGGGCGTGTGCACGTGCACGACGTCGAAGCGCTCGGCGCGGATCAGCTTCGCGAGCTGCAGCGTCGCACGAGCGTGGGAAAGCGCGTTGGTGCTGCGCGCGATGGGAATCGGATGCGTGACGAAGCCGTCCTCGCGCAGACGCGGCAGATTGGCGCCGTCCGCGCAGGCCACGTGGACCTCCCAGCCGCGATCGCGCATGGCGGCCATCTGGTTGCGCAAAAGAATCCAGGCCGTGCTGTCGATCGCGCAGACCTGGAGGATCTTGAGCGGCCGGCTCATGACGTGGGCAGCTTCGCCCCGAGGTTGTCGACGTACCAGGCCAGCGCCTCGGCCAGGCCTTCGCGCACGGAGTGCGTCGGCGCGTAGCCGAGCAGTTCGCGCGCCTTGGCGGTGTCCGCCAGCGAGTGGCGAATGTCGCCGTCGCGGAAGGGGCCGTAGGTGGGGCTGGCGTTGGCGATCGCCGGAACGTTTCGGGCGAGCCCGTCGCGAATCAGGCCGTAGATCTCGTTGAGGGTGGTGCGATCGCCGTAGGCCACGTTGTAGACCTGGTTCACGGCCTCGGGGTTCTCGGTCGTCGCGGCGAGCACGTTCACCTGCACGACGTTCTCGATGTAGCAGAAGTCGCGACTCGTCTCGCCGTCGCCGTTGATGACGCAGCCTTCGCCGGCGAGCAGGTGGCCGACCCACTTGGGAATCACGGCCGCGTAGGCGCCCTCGGGATCCTGGCGCCGGCCGAAGACGTTGAAGTAGCGCAAGCCGATGCTGCCGAAGTCGTAGTTGCGGGCGAACACGTCCGCGTAAAGCTCGTTGATCGCCTTGGTCACGGCGTAGGGCGAGAGGCAATTGCCCGTCTCGGCCTCGATCTTGGGCAGCGCCGGGTGATCGCCGTAGACCGAGCTGGACGAGGCGTAGACGAAGCGCTTCACGCCCGCGTCGCGCGCGGCGACGAGCATGTGGAGAAAGCCGTCCACGTTGGCCGTGTGGCTCGCGATCGGATCCTTGATCGAGCGCGGCACCGAGCCGAGCGCGGCCTGATGCAGCACGTAATCGACGCCCTCACACGCATTCCGGCAATCCTCGAGATTGGCGACGTCGCCCTCGATGAAGCGAAAGCGCGCCCAGGCCTCGGCTCCCACGAGCGCCTTGATGTCCGCCAGATTGCGCTGGTGGCCGGTCGCGAAGTTGTCCAGGCCCACGACCGTCTGGCCGTGACGCAGCAGGAACTCCGCAAGGTTCGAGCCGATGAAACCCGCGACGCCCGTCACGAGCCACTTGCGCGGCTGGGCGTTCAAAGCGGTGCGAACGTCGTCGAATTTGGACATCAGAGGCTCCAGTAGGGGGTTCCGGCGGGCAGTCTGGCGGGGTCGAGGGCGGATTTCACGTCAACGACGACGCCTCCCGGTTTCATACCCGCGAGCAGCTGCTTCGGCGGCATGGACAGGTAATCTTTGTGCGACACCGCGAAGACCACGGCGTCGAGGTCTTTCAGTTCCTCGAAGCGCGTCAGCGTGAGGCCGTACTCCTCGTGCGTCTCGTGCGGCTCGGCGAGCGGATCCGTCACCAGCGGCTCGATGCCGAACTGGCGCAGCTCGGCGACGATGTCCGGCACGCGGCTGTTGCGGATGTCCGGCACGTTCTCCTTGAAGGTGAGGCCGAAAATGCCGACGCGGGCGTGCTTCACGGGGCGATCGGCGTCGATCAGCATCTTCACCAGGCGCTGGGCCACGTAAGCGCCCATGCCGTCGTTGATGCGCCGGCCGGCCAGGATCACCTGCGGATGGTAGCCCAGTTCCTCGGCCTTGGTCGTCAGGTAGTAGGGATCGACGCCGATGCAGTGGCCGCCCACCAGGCCCGGCGTGAAGGGCAAGAAGTTCCACTTGGTGCGCGCGGCTTGCAGCACGTCGCGCGTGCGAATGCCGAGGCGATCGAAGATCAGCGCGAGCTCGTTCATAAGCGCGATGTTCAGGTCGCGCTGCGTGTTTTCGATGACCTTGGCGGCCTCGGCGACCTTGATGCTGGGCGCACGGTGCACGCCGGCCTTGACGATCGCCCCGTACGCATCCGCGACGCGATCGAGCGTCTCGGCGTCCTCTCCCGAGACGACTTTGACGATCCGCTCGAGCGTGTGCTCCTTGTCGCCCGGATTGATGCGCTCGGGCGAGTAGCCGAGGCGGAACTCGTCACGCGACAGGCCGGAGACGCGGCAGAGAATCGGCCCGCAGATCTCCTCCGTCACGCCCGGATACACGGTCGACTCGTAGACCACGACGTCGCCCGCCTTGAGGGCCTTGCCGACCGTCTCGGAGGCCTTCACGACCGGCGTGAGGTCCGGGCGGTTGTTCTTGTCGATCGGCGTCGGCACGGCCACCACGAAAAACGTCGCGCGCTTGAGAACCTCGGGATCGGCCGTGATCTCGAGCGACGAGCTGTTCAGCTCTTCTTCTGAGATCTCACCCGTCACGTCCAGGCCGCGCTTGAGGGCCTCGATCTTGGGCACGTTGACGTCGAAGCCGATCGTGCCGGGAAAGGCCTTCGCGAAGGCCAATGCGACGGGCAAGCCCACGTATCCGAGTCCGATGACGGCGATGCGTTCTGCCATGGTTCAACCTTTCACGGGGACGAGCGAGGGGCTCTCCTGCAGCCAGGCCTGGAACATGAGGATCGTCCAGAGGTAGCCTTGCCAATTGTACGCTCCGGAGGCGTGTTGTGCCCACTTCTCCCGAATCGGCGCCGGATCGAAGTAGCCCTCGTCGGCCAATCGGCGCTCGGAAAGCAGGTCTTCGGCCCACTCACGCAGCGGCCCGTTGAGCCACTCGCCGAGCGGCACGCCGAAGCCCATCTTGGGCCGCTCGATGAGCTCCTTGGGCACGTAGCGGTAGAGCACCTGGCGCATCAGCCACTTGGAGCGGCCGTCGCGCTGCTTCATGGCCTGCGGCAGCTTCCAGGCGAACTCGACGACGCGGTGATCGAGCAGCGGCACGCGGCCTTCGAGGCTGACCCCCATCGCGGCGCGATCGACCTTCACGAGAATGTCGTCCGGCAGATAGCTGATGGTGTCCAGGTACATCATGCGCTGCTCGAGCGTCGGCAACTGAGCCCAGCGCGCGGGATCCGTCAGGGCCGTCGGAGGCTCCTTGCCGCCGCGGACGATCGCCGACGGGTTCTTCCAATGCGAGATCAGACGCTGGTACATCGCCTCTTGCGTCGGCACGTCGAGCACCTCGGCGAGCTTGTGCAGCTTGTCGCCGACCGCGCCCGAGCGGCCGTAGCGCCCCAGGGCCGGCGCCGCCCAGCCCAGCGTGGCGTTGAGCAGTCCGACCGGGGCGGCCTTGAGCGTGCGGGCCGCCGTCAGCCGCAGCGGCGAAGGCAATAGGCCGAGTTTGTCCCACAGCCGGCGACCGACCTCGTAGCGCTTGTAGCCGCAGAAGAGCTCGTCGCCGGCGTCGCCCGAGAGACTTACGGTGACGCGACTCTTGGCGAGCTGAGCCACGAGGAAGGTGGGAATCTGCGACGCGTCCGAGAAGGGCTCGTCGTAGAGGGTCGGCAGGCGTGGAATCACGTCCAGCGCCTGTTGCGGCGAGACGTACAGCTCAGTGTGATCCGTGCCCAGGTGCTGAGCGACGGCCTTGGCATGCGGCGCCTCGTTGAAGCCTTCCTCGCCGAAGCCCATCGTGAAGGTCTTTACGGGCTGGGCGCTCTGCGCCTGCATCAGCGAGACGACCAGCGACGAGTCGATGCCGCCGGACAGAAAGGCGCCCAGCGGCACATCGGCCATCATCTGGCCCTTGACGGCGTCGCGCAGCAGCGCGTCTAGAGCGTCCGTGGCCTCGCGATCGCCCCCCGCAAACGGTTCTCGCAAGCCCGCCTCGGCGACCTCGCGCAGCGACCAGTACGGCACCGGCGCCGGCAGACGACCGGGTTCGCCCGATGAGAGCGTCAGGTAGCTGGCAGGAGGCAGTTTGTGAACGCCCTCGTAGATCGAGTACGGCCCGGGGATGTAGTTGTGCCGTAGCAGCAGCGCGAGCGCGCCGCGATCGATGCGCGCGTTCCAGGCGGGATGGGCGCGCAGGCCTTTGATCTCGGAGCCGAAGAGGAAGGTGTTGCCGACCCAGCCGTAGTAGAGGGGCTTTTCGCCGAGGCGATCGCGCGCCAGCGTCAGCGTGCGTTCGGCGCGATCCCACAGGGCGAAGGCGAACATGCCCACGAAGCGCTTGAGCGAGTCCGGAACGCCCCACTGCTCGAAGGCCGCGAGCATGATCTCGGTGTCCGAGGTGCCGCGGAACGCATAGCCCAGGCCTTCCAGCTCGCGACGCAGTTCGGGGAAGTTGTAGATCTCGCCGTTGAAGACGATCACGTACCGCTCGGAGCGCGAGTGCATGGGCTGCGCGCCCGTGGGCGAAAGATCGACGATCGAGAGACGCCGATGCCCCAGCGCCACGCCGGCCTCACGGTCGACCCAGGCGCCGCCCGCGTCCGGCCCGCGGTGAAGGATCGCCTGCGTCATGGCCTTGAGGACGCCCTCCCAGTGGAGGCCGTCGTCCTGAGCCGCGACGAATCCGACGAAACCGCACATGCTAGACCACCAATTCGCTTTCCGCGGCGTAGAGCCTCTCGTATTGGGCTGCGATCTGCTCGATCGCGAAGTGCTCCGAAACCCGCGCCCGCGCCGCGCGTCCAAGCGCCCGCCGGGCCTCGACATCCATTCCCACCAGCTCCGCGAGCGCGTCGGCCAGGGCCTGCGGCTGTTCCGGGGGCACCGCGCGTCCCGTGTCGCCCACGATCCAGGCCGAGTCGCCGACGTCCGTCACGACGCAGGGCACGCCCGAAGCCATCGCCTCGCCGATCACGTTGGAAAAGGCCTCGAGCTTCGAGGCGCTCGCCACCACGTCCATCGCCGCGAACAATCGCGGCATGTCGCGTCGCTCGCCCAGAAGCCGCACGCGCCCCTCGAGGCCCGCTTCGGCAATCTGCGATTGAAGGGCCGCGTTGTGCGCGTCGACGTCTCGTCCGGCGAGCACATAATACCAATCCGGCGCATGGGGCGCCAGCAGAGAAGCGGCGCGCAAAAAGCCGGCCTGGTCCTTGACCGGGTGGTAGCGTCCGAACAGCCCGATCAGCCCCGCGTGCGCCGGAACGCCCAGCTCCTCGCGGACCACGCGATAAGCCTCGGCGTCCGGCCCGAAGCGCCCTAGCTCGAAGCCGTTGGGGATCACGCGCGTCTTGTCGGCCGCGTAGCCCAGGGCCTCGTGCTGGCCCGCGCTGGTGCGCGAATTGTAGAGGATTGCCTCGGGGCGGTCCGACAACATCGCTCCCAGACGAATCAGGCCGCGTGTCATCGGCTTCTGGCGCACGTCCTCGGGCGCGGCGGTGCGCACGCTCCAGAGCACACGTGG
>DATNPP010000175.1:0-8027 GCA_036703175.1 Oscillatoriaceae cyanobacterium | reverse complement strand
TCGAACTGCGTGGCGTAGCCCGTCGCCCCGAAGCTCTGCTCCATGGGGTACCAGGCGTCCTGGTAGATGCGCTCCTGTCGCTTCGGCTCCAAGCCCATGAGGACGTAGTTGCGGATCAGGTCGGCCTGGGTGAGGTCGAGGCCCGTCGAGTTCAGGCTCTCGAAGATTAGCTGCGGGTTGTCGCGCTCGCGGTCGAGCGCCACGTCAATGATGATCAGCTTGCCGATGCCCTGGTAGAGGCGATCCAGGCTGATGGGCGTTTGTCGGATCTGCTCCGCGAAGAAGCCGAAGTTCTCGACCAGGCGCGGGGAGACGGTGGTCGCTAGTTCGCGATCCTCCAAGAGCCGCCCCATGGTGTCCTTGTCGCCCTGGGTGAGCACGAGCTTGAAGCGCAGGTCGCCCTCTTCATCGCTGTTGAATAGCCAGTAGTTCCGGACCTTCTTGCCACTGATTTCGGCGGCGTTGTCGCTGGCGTCGATCGCCTTGGCGAGCGCGGCCAAGAGCAGCATGAGCGTAGTCAGGCGCTGCTGGCCGTCGATCACAAGCAGCTGGTGAAGCGATGCGCCAGCCTGGTAGAGCCCATTCTCGACATAGACGATCGATCCGACGAAGTGGCCGGAGACCTTGTCATCGACGGCTGCCTTGCAGATGTCGTTCCAGAGCTGCCGGCATTCCCGCAGGGTCCAGCTGTAGGTGCGCTGGTAGATGGGGATCAGGAACTGCTTGGGCCCTTGGAGGAACTTCAAGAAGTTGGTTTCGGTGGCTTTCACTCTTGGGCCTCTTTCGCAGCTACGACATTGCTCAATCTATGGGGCACAGACCGGCTGTATTTCACTCAGGGTCTGCATTCCAGGCTGGGGCGCCTGAACACCGACCGTCGGCCCATTGAGCGTTTCGTGTAGCAGCGCTCCAAGGAGCTGGCTTCGTACTCCTGCCGATCCGATTAGGCGTTCTTTCAGCGCATCGCATGTCGCTAGGACCCCCTCCATCTTAGCTACGATGCGGCGTTGCTCGGCCAACGGTGGAATAGGCACTGGCGCGTTCAACAGGGTAGATTGGCTGATTTTTGGCATTGTTGCCGATGCGCCGGTGGCTGCCTCAGCAAAGTAGCGGCGCAGCGGCGGAGAAACCAAGACGGTGTGGAGGTATTGGAGATCGAGGTGGTCGGAGAACCGGACCCGAATCATCAGATCCGGGAAGATGAACTCTTGCCTAGCGCCTGTGTAGACAGCTGCGATGCCCACGAAATCGCGGGTGTTGCCTCGTTGGAAGAGCACGTCGCCTGGAGACAGCCAGTAGCTGTCGCATTCACGTTGTGGAATATCGACGTGCTTGAATTTTGATGGGTCGAATCGGCCGGAAGTGGTCGCGGTCAAGGTGAGCGACTTAGGTGCGCCAGAATCGGTAGTTGGCTTCGGTGACACACCGTTCTGCGGCCCGAACACGATCAGGTCACCCAAGCGAACCCAACGCCAGCTGGCGGGAAGCTCGAAAGGACCATTGCAAGTCGTTTCGCGCGCCTTGAGCTTCAATCTCCCGACAGCAATCGATTGACTTTGCTCGTTTGCGACTCGTTGGAGCAAGTTATTTACGGGCTCGTCCAAAGGATCCTGCGGAACTAGTATGCCGCGAACGGCAAGGTCATAGAAGCTCTGGCACAAGATCTTGATGTGGTCTGGGCGCGTCGCTAGCGCAGAAAGGTGCGAAGCTGCAAACGAAATCAGGCTGTCTGCGCTGACGTTGAAACTCCCAACACCCTCATCGCGTGCGCTGAACCCATGCAGGACGGTTGATACAAGGCGATCGCGCCGGGCCTCGCGCCGCGCGCGCGCGGCCTCCAACTCGTCGCATAGAGCCATCAGTTCGTTGACTTTGCTAACGATCCGCTTCTGTTCAGGTAGAGGAGGAAGTGGAATGGCGAGATTGCTCAACGATTCTCGATTGAGCGTTGCGCCTTTGATCGCATCCTTCCGGTTTCCCGCCTGCGACAAAAGTGGGAGACAGATGAAGAGGAAAGGATCGAGTTCATCGAGATACGGGAAAATTGAGATGATCGCTTCATTGTGGAAGGCAGGAATGCCAAGCCTGGACACCTTTCCAATGGTCAGCTTGAAGCTCATCAGCAGGGTGCCCGCCGGAATGGGCTCTGCCTTGAAAACACTCGTCTTGGCCTTCGCGCTCACGGTCTCTTTGGTGGTGGTAACAGTGCCTCCAGAGGCCATGTCAGCGATACTAACCCAAGGGTAATCAACTGTGTTCCAGAAGCTCGCATCATGGCGAGACGGTGTCCTCCCCGCCGAGAAAGTGACAAGCTCGCCAAAGGTCGACCAAGCCCATGTAGCTGGGATTATATAAGGCGCTATGGAAGGATCTAGAGGCTGGCTATCCTGCTTGGCCCGCCGAGCATCCTGGGATCTGTGGTCAACCTTGATCCTCTGGAGCAGTTGGGCGGCAGGCTCATCCGCAGGATCCTGTTTGACAAGGTTTCCGCGAACGGCAAGCTCCAAGATGAATTTGCGCAATCGGGGCACCGCGTCGGGCGCCTCGCTGATGGTGTCGAAATGCTGGAACAGGGTCTCCGCGTTCATTGCAGCAGCGCCTCCGCCAAGATGGCCTTGAGGCGCTCGCGCAACCTGGCGGTCTCCGCCTCGTTCTCTTCTAGCTGGGCGAGCAGTTCAACGGGGTCGCCGTGGTCCTCGGCGACCGTGTGCGGGTTCTTGAAGTCGAGGTTGTAGCCGCGTGCCTTGATGGTCTCGATGCTGACCTTCCAGGCCACCTCGCTTTCGAGCCGGTTGTCCCACCAGTCGATGCACGGCTGGAGGTGCTCGAAGCGGATGGGCTTGGTCATGGAGTACGCCTTCTGATCCTCGGGGACCTGATGCTCGTAGTACCAGACCTCCTTGGTCGGCGTGCCCTTCTCGAAGAAGAGCAGGTTGGTGCCGATCGAGGCGTAAGGCTTGAAGACACTATTGGGCAGCCGCACAATGGTGTGTAGGTTGCACTCCTCCAGCAGGTGCTCCTTGAGCCGGGTCTTGATGCCCTCGCCGAATAGTGTGCCGTCCGGCAGTACCACTGCGGCCCGCCCACCGGTCTTGAGCAGGCGCACGATCAGCGCGAGGAAGAGGTCGGCCGTCTCGCGGGACTGGAAATGTGTCGGGAAGTTGCTCTCGATACCGTCCTCCTCGCGCCCGCCGAAGGGTGGGTTGGTCAGCACGATGTCGACACGATCCGCCTGGGTGTAGCTGATGTACGGTCGTGCCAGGGTGTTGTCGTGGCTGACGAACGACGGATCATCGATGCCGTGCAACAGCATGTTGGTGATGCAGAGCATGTGCGGTAGCTGTTTCTTCTCGGTGGCACGCAGGGCGGCCTGCATCTTCTGCTCGTCGGCGGGCGTCTTAACGTAGCGATCGCGCATGTGGCGGATGCTGCAGGTAAGGAAGCCGCCCGTGCCGCAGGCGGGGTCCAAAAGCACCTCGCCGGGCTTGGGGTCGATCCGGTTGGTCATGAAGGCCGTCACGGCACGGGGGGTGTAGAATTCACCCGCGTTTCCGGCGCTCTGCAGGTCGTTGAGGATCTGCTCGTAGATGTCGCCGAAGTGCTGTCGCTCGGCCAGGTTGTTGAAGTCCACGCCGTTGATCTTGTTGATCACCTTTCGCATTTGCTGGCCGGACTTCATGTAGTTGAAGGCATCCTCGAACACGTCGCGCACGACGCGGCGCCGGCCGTCCTGCGCCACGCCGGGCAGCTCCTTGAGCGTTGGGAACAGCTCGTCGTTGACGAAGGCGAGCAACTTTTCGCCCGTGATGCCCTCCGGGTCCGCGGCCCAGGCACGCCACTGGAAACGCTCCGGGATTGGGGAGCGGTAGCCGTCCTGCATCAGCTCCAGCTCCTGGTCCTGGTCGTCGATGATCTTGAGGAAGAACATCCAGCAGAGCTGCGAGATACGCTGGGCGTCACCGTCGATGCCGGGGTCCTGGCGCATGAAGTCCTGGATGGATTTGACCGTGCTGCGAATGGACATGGGGAGTTAGCCTACCTTATCGTAGAGGGCGTTCTGGAGGGCGTGGACGGCTTGCTCGAAGCCAGGCTTGCCGCCGAACGGCCTTAGCAGCTCGACGGCGGTGCCCATGCTGTCGAAGGGCGGGACTTTGAGGATGCGTGGGTCGTCGAGGTCCAAGACGCCCTCGTCCTGATACTTCTGCAGCAGGCCCTCCAGCACGGCCCGCGCCTGGTCGCCGTACTTGGTGAAAACGTCCTGCTTGCGGACTTTCGCGGCCCGCTCTCGGCGCGTCTGGGGCGGCTGGTCGTAGGCGACATGGCAGATGAGGTCGAAGGGGTCGAGGTCCTTGCCCACTTCTTCCGCAAGCGGCGCGAGCGGCAGGCCCTCGCTCTCCAGCTCATCGAGGATCACCTGCTTGCGCTCGGCGGCATTCCAGCGGCGCAAGAACTCATCGAGGCTCGCGTAGTGTTCGCGCAAGGTCTTCTTCGAGTAGTCGCGCAGGCTCTCCGTGACCAGCTTGCCATGGTCGTCGAGGTACTCGGTTCGCTCGCGCAGCACGCCAACCCATTCGCCTCCGATGTGATACTTAACCCAGCCGCCGCCTTCACCGCCACCCTCGCCGCCGGTGTCGGATCCGCCGGTCCGGTGGTGGGGGTCGTCCACCACCTGTTCCTCCGGCGCTGGCTCCGGTGGGAGAGGGGGCTCGTCCTCGTCGATGGGCGGCGGCACGTCGTCGGGAGGCGCTACCGGGTCTCCCTCGGCCGGCTCGTAAACCTGGACCGGCTCGCCGTCGAAATCCGGGTCGGCGAAGTGGTTGGTGGCCTTGCGGAAGTCGATCAAGGTGAAGAAGTACTTCTTGGTGTCCTCGTGGACGCGCGTGCCGCGGCCCACGATCTGCTTGAACTCCGTCATCGAGCCCACTTCGCGGTCTAGCACGATGAGCCGGCAGGTCTGAGCGTCGACACCGGTCGAGAGTAGCTTCGAGGTGGTGACGATGACCGGGTACTTGGCTTCCGGGTCGATGAAATTGCCGAGCTGGGCCGCGCCAATCGCGTCGTCGCCCGTGATGCGCATGACATAGCGGTCGCATTCATTTACGAGGTCTTTGTTTTCGTTGGCGATCGCCTGGCGCATGCGCGCGGCGTGATCGGTGTCTACGCAGAAGATGATGGTCTTGGCAAAGCGATCGCCGCTCTCCTTCAGGAACTCCGTCACCTTGCGGGCGACGGCCTTGGTGCGCTCGTCCACCACTAGGAAGCGGTCAAAGTCCTTCTGGTTGTAGACCCGATCCTCGATCTCTTGGCCGTGCTTGTCGCGCTCGCCCCCCTTGGGGCGGTAGCCCTCGACGTCGAGATCGAGGTGGACTTTCACGACCTTGTAAGGGGCCAGGAAGCCGTCCCTGATGCCCTGTTTGAGCGAGTAGGTGTACACGGGCTTCCCGAAGTATTGCATGTTCGAGGCGTACTCCGTCTCCTTGGGCGTCGCGGTCAGGCCGACCTGGGTCGCACCGGAGAAATACTCCAGGATCTCGCGCCAGGCGGAGTCGTCCGTCGCGCTTCCGCGGTGGCACTCGTCGATGACAATCAAATCGAAGAAGTCGCGCGACAGCTCCTTGAAGAGCTTCTGCCGCTCGTCCGGGCCCGTGATGGATTGGTACAGCGCGAGGTAGATCTCGTAGGAGGTGTCAATACGGCGCTTTTTGTCGATCGCTAGGGGCAGCTGCACCTCGCTACCATCTTCGCGCTCGATGGTCTTCGAGCCCGTGCTGAGCTTGGCCATGGCGGCGCCGAAGGGCCGGAAGTCGTTGACCATGGTCTGATCCACCAGCACATTGCGGTCGGCCAGGAAGAGGATGCGCTTCTTGCGCCCGGCCTTCCAGAGCCGCCAGATGATCTGGAAGGCTGTGTAGGTTTTGCCGGTGCCGGTGGCCATGACGAGCAATACGCGGTTTTCGCCGCGGGCGATTGCCTCGACGGTCTTATTGATGGCGATGCGCTGGTAGTAGCGGGGCTCTTTGCCGCTGCCGTCCTCGTAGTAGTTTTGCAGCGCCACGGCCTCCTGTTCGGGCGCGAGCCCTTTCCAAGCCCGGTAGCGAGCCCAGAGGTCCACGGGCGATGGGAAGGCTTCCAGCGCCAAGTCCGTCTCGACCTCGTCCGACTTCCCTGTGCGGTCGTGGAAAAGGAAACCGTCGCCGTTCGAAGAGAAGACGAAGGGGATGTCGAGCGTGGCGGCGTAATCGAGGGCCTGCTGCATGCCGTCGCCCACGCCGTGGGTGTTGTCTTTGGCCTCGATAAGGGCGATCGGCAAATTGGGCTGCTGGTAGAGCACGTAGTCGGCGCGCTTGGCCTTGCCGCGGGTGACCAGCTTTCCGCGCACGATGATTCGACCCTTGGTGAAAGTAACTTCCTCGCGCACCTGCGACACGATGTCCCAGCCCGCCGCGGATAGGGCCGGCGTGATGAACTTGGTGCAGATGTCGCGTTCGCTGAGGTCCTTCTTGTTCACGCCGCTCCTCGTATCTCTTGGTGCCGCGGTCGGGCGTAACTACCCATGAATTTTACCCCAGGCTCGCTTGATCGGCTACGCGCCCGCGACTTGAACTCCTGGTTTATCCCGAAACGAAGGTGCGGCAATACTTGAGAGGCTGTGCGATTCCCCGACAGCTATTTCGTTTGATGTCGGCCGACCTGTCGTGTCTGGCACTACAGCAGACAAGCTGATACGATTGCCTGTCTGCTCATGAACTGGTCAACCCCAGGGTAAGTAGGCGCCCGTCATCAGCGTTTTCCCGTCTTCTCGAATGGAAGAGCAGGAGGTAGACATCGTGTGGTCCGACAACGAGACTAGCGAGGATTTCTTGAACTTTACGGCGGTCGCCAACACCGCCGCCGAGATGATTGTCTCAGCGAACGGTCAACCGCTTTCGATCGGAATCTCCGGCAGCTGGGGTGTCGGTAAGTCGTCGATGATCAAGCTCGTCCGACGCT
Organism: Oscillatoriaceae cyanobacterium; assembly: GCA_036703175.1. Classification (GTDB taxonomy): domain Bacteria; phylum Cyanobacteriota; class Sericytochromatia; order S15B-MN24; family JAQBPE01; genus DATNPP01. The sequence goes on along the minus strand of DATNPP010000175.1, from coordinate 1,037 downwards.
CGCTGGAAGAACAGAGCGGCGACAAGTTCGTCTTCATCGAATTCAACGCCTGGCTCTACCAGGGCTACGACGACGCGCGGGCCGCCCTGATGGACGTCATCGCGAGCCGCCTCATCGAGCGGGCGAAAGGCAACCAAAAGGCCCTCGACAAGGCCAAGAAGTTTCTGGGCCGGGTCAACTGGGTGCGCGGCGTCGGGGTCGTTGGTGGCCTCGCTGCCAGCGCTGCAAGCCACGGCTTGCTTCCTCCGGGGGTGGTTGCCGAAGGCATCAATGCCATCACCGGCTTTTGGTCTGGTAAGCGTGACAAAGAGACGCTGGACCACTTGAAACATGCGGCTGGGGAAGCCGAGAAGGCAGGCAAAGACGTGATGGAGAAGGCGCACGGCTTGTTGAAGCCGGAGGAGGGGCCCCCCTCGCCGCCTGACCAGATTCACGAGCTTCGGCGCTACTTTGAGGAGACCCTCGAAGCGCTGGATGTCACACTAGTCGTGTTGATCGATGACCTCGATCGGTGCCTCCCAAATACGACGATCGCGACATTAGAGGCCATCCGGCTATTCCTCTTCCTCAAGCATACTGCATTCATCATCGCTGCGGACGAGAAGATGATTCGTCAGGCAGTCCGTCGTCACTTTCACGACTTCCAGATGGATGAAGACCTGGTCACCAACTATTTCGACAAGCTCATCCAAGTGCCGATCCTCGTTCCACCTTTGGGCATCCAGGAAGTGCGGGCGTATATGATGTTGCTGTACATCGAGCGAAGCAACCTGGAGAAGGACAAGCGCGAGGAGCTGCGCGCGGCCGTCTGCAAGCAGCTCAGCGAGACCTGGCAGGGCAAGCGCGTGGACCGCACCTTCATCAGAGAGAAGCTTCCCGACTGCGAGCCCGATTTGGCCGACAAGTTGGCGCTGGCAGACCGCCTAGCACCGTTCATGGCCGGAGCGAAGCAGATCGCCGGAAACCCGCGCTTAATCAAGCGATTCTTGAACACGCTGTCGATCCGTCTCTCGATCGCAGCAGCGCAGAATGTCCAA
>DATNPP010000165.1:0-12694 GCA_036703175.1 Oscillatoriaceae cyanobacterium | reverse complement strand
TGCATGATCGTCCGAATTGCCGTCTGGCCCGAGGCCCAATCCTTGAAGAGAAACGCCCGATAATCGCGCCGCTCGGGCTTCGGGCGCACGCGTACCGTCACCTGGGTGATCACGCCGTAGATGCCCTCGGAGCCGATCGCGATCTGGTTCAAATCCGGCCCCTGCGCGGCCGCCGGCAGCGGGCGCGTCTCCATCACGCCCTGCGGCGTCACCACGCGCACGGCCTGGACGATCTCCTCGATGCGCCCGTACCGGGTCGATTGCTGGCCCGCGGATCGGGTCGCCACCCAACCGCCCAGCGTCGAGAACTCGAAGGATTGCGGATAATGCCCCAGCGTGAACCCTTGCGCCTGCAGGAGCTCTTCGAGCTTCGGCCCCAGAATGCCCGGCTGCACGACGGCGAGCTGGCTCACGGGATCGAGCGACAACAGCTGCTCCATCCGCGTGAGATCCAGGCTGACGAAGGTCCGCTCGCGTTGGTTCTCGGGCATCTCGAGCCCGCCGACCACCGAGGTGCCGCCGCCGTAAGGGATGATCGCGAAGCCGTGGACCTTCGCCAGCGCGATCAGCGCCTCGACCTGGGCCTCGGTCGTCGCGTAGACCACGGCATCCGGCGGATTCTCGATCTGCCCGCGACGAATGCGCACCAGGTCGCGGTAGCTCTTGCCGTAGGCGTGGACCAGGCGATCGCGCGCCTGCGCCGTCACGTCCAGCTCGCCGACGGCCTGGGCGATCGCCTCGAACACCTCGGCCGGCAGCCGCGACGGCGGCAGCTGAATCGCGGATTCTTCAATCGGCGGCCGTTGGACCTCCTCGGTCAAGCCGAGACGCGCTTGCAGAAACGGCCAGGCGTTCGGCCGCTCCTCCAGCGCGTAGGTCTTGTCCGGAGCGCCCCAGCCCCACCACTTCGTCTGCATACGGCCCCCTAGCGCTCGCCGGCCACGCCCAGGGCTTCCTGGACGGCGGCGGCGACGTCGGCATCGGCATCGAACAAAAAGCGCTCGAGGGTGCGCAAGGCCTTGGTGTCCCCGATCAAGCCGAGCGCCCGAATCGCGCACTGGCGCACCCACGACGAGCTGTCCTCGCTCGCCGTGAGCAGATGGCGCACCGCGCGCCGATCCTTCAGGCGGCCCAGCGAATACGCCGCCGCACCGCGCACCCAGGGATTGATGTCCCGCAGCGCATCGAGCAGGTGGGGCACGGCGCGCGTGTCGCCGAAGGTGCCCAACAGTTCCGCCGCGTCGCGCCGCAGCTGGTACTGGTCGTCGCCGACGAACGAGGTCAACGCGCTCGACAGGTCGCCCAGATCGCGCAAGGCGGCGACCATCGAGTCCCCGTGGCGATCTTCGCCGCGTAGAATCTCGAACAGCACCGGCCAGCCACGCTTGTCGAGCAGCCGGATCAACGCCTCGGCCGCGCGCAATCGCTCGTCGGGCGCGTCGGCTTCGAGCAACGGCAAGATGTCTGGAATTGCCGAGACGTCGCCAATGCAGCCGAGCGCCCGGCAGATCGAAGCGCGGTGGGACACGAACTCGGCCTCGCGGAGCAACTCGCGCAAATGCGGCACGACCCGGCGCTCGCTCAGCTCGGCCAGGGACTCGAGGCTGGCCTCGATGAGCTCCGGCGTGCTGGTCATATCGGTGACGACCTCGAGCAACGCATCCGCGGCCCGGCGATCGCGCATGCTGCCGAGCGCCCAGGCCGCGTTCAACCGTGCGGTCGAATTCTCCGAGGCCAAACCGGCCAATAGCGTATTCAGCGCGCACGGGCCGAGCATCAACATGCCGTGCGCCGCCACGCGACCGATGCCGGCGCTCTCCCCGAGGAAGGGCGCGAGAAGGCCCACCGCGGCCTCGTCCGGCTCGTGCAGCACGGCCTCCACGAGACTGGTGAAACGCTCCTCGTCCGCCGCGGCGACGGCGGCCTGCAACGAGACGGAAAGCGGCTGGCTGGCATCCACGCGGGGGCGATCGTCGCTCATGTCGGCATCTCCAGGGCCACCGGCTCGGCGCTGCGTCCCAGCGTCTCGGGCAAATGGGCCACCAGGCGGTCGGCCACCTCGCGCAACGCGGGCGGCTTTTCGAGCCACGTCGCCATCGAGCCCATCACGTCGCTCGACAAGCCGCAGGGGTTGAGGCGCGCGAAGTGTCCCAGATCGGCGGTGACGTTCAGCGCGAGCCCGTGATACGTCACCCAGCGGCGCACCGCCACGCCCAAAGAGGCGACCTTTCGATCATGTACCCAGACGCCCGTGAGGCCATCCCGGCGTTCCCCAGGCAGGCCGTAATCCGCGAGCGTCGCGATGATCAGGCTCTCGAGGTTGCGCAAATAGCGGTGCAGATCGCGCTCGCCCTCGCGCAGGGCCAAAAGCGGATACGCCACGAGCTGTCCCGGCCCGTGGTACGTGGCATCGCCGCCACGCTCGGTCTCGATCACGGACCAATCGGGCGAGAGCACGTTCTGCGCGGCGCCGGCTTTGCGCCCGAGCGTGATCACCGGGTCGTGCTCGACCAGCAGCAGCGTCTCGGGAGCCTCGCCGTCCGCGATCGGACCGATGAGCGCCTTTTGCAGCGCCCAGGTCGTCTCGTAAGGCTGGCGTCCGAGCCAGCGGATCGCAAGGGGCGACAGCGAGGGCATGTGCCATTTTACCACGCGCCGCCCGGCGAAAGCGCGACGCCCCTCTCGAATGGAGCGGGGCGTCGGCTTTTACTTAGAGCTGGAAGACGTCCGAGGTCTCGTTCGAGTAGGTGTTCGGCGTGCCCGAGGGATCCAGCGCGGCGTTGGCGCCGTTGACGACGGCCTCGGTGGGGTCGAAGAAGTGCCACTGGCCGGTGGTGGGATCCTGGTAGTTGACCCACATGTGCGCGCCGCCGTTCAGGTCGCCCATCCGGCCCACCGCGTTGATGCCGTCCGCCTCGAACTCCTTGACGGCTTCGGCCGCGAGGTCCGTGCAGTTGCCGCCGTGGGTGGTCTCGGTGCTGGGGATGTCCGAGATCGCTTGCTGCCAGGTCTTCATCGCGTAGACGTAGTGGTAGTTCTGCGCGAAGTTCTGGGCGATCGACATCGCGTCGGCCTGGGCGTTGGTGCCGCTGGGCTTGGTCGTGATCGGCGTCGGCGTCGTGGGAGGCAGCTGGCGGATCGGCTGCGGCGCGGGCGACGCGAACAGGCCCTTCAGCCAGGAGAAGGCGCTCGAGAAGAAGTGGCCGATCGAGCCGAAGAGGCCGCCGTTCGAGGAGCTCGAGCCGACCGGCACCAGAATGGGCGTCGGACGCGCCACGTTGACCACCGTGTTGAACGCGCCGCTCAGCGTCAGCGAATCCGCCGCGTAAGCCGCAGCCCCGGTGCGCACCGTGTTGGCACGGGCGCCAGCCGTCTTGGACGTCGCGGGACGCTGCGCGGAAGGCTTGGCGGTGCGGCGAACGGTGGGCTGAGTAACGCGCATCGGGGACTCCTCTCGTCAAGTTTAACGAGAGACTTATAGGAAGTTAAGACGACGTAAAGAGTAAAGGACAGGTTAAGCTTTTAGCGAAAGCTTTACCAAGTCGTCGTCTGAGCGCTGAGTCCCGAAAGAGAGTGGCCTGCAGCATCCGCACCACCAGGCATTTTCACGGCAGCGAAGCCCGCAAAGTCCGGAAACTTGGCGCCGGCCTCCAAGGTTAAATTTGTGGGATCAGCCGGATCGTAGATCAGCTTGCCGGCGTCCGGCGACAGCACGAACGGCAAGAACCCGGCCCACTTCGCGGACACCTTCCGCAAGCTGGTCGGTGAGACGCCCTCGTCCTACCGCCAGCGCCAACAATAAAGCTCCCGTGCCCCATAAGAGCACGGGAGCCGATGAAAACCGGAACTACTTCTTCGCGAGCGCCGGGCCGTTGACCACGTGAACTGCCTCGCCGACGGCGTTCTTGACCGCTTCCATCAGCGCCTCGGGCAGCGTGGGGTGGGCGTGGATCGTCAAAGCGAAGTCCTCGACGAACGCGGCCATCTCGATGCCCAGCGTCGCCTCGGCGATCAGATCCGACGCCTGCGGGCCGACGATGCCGATGCCCAGCACCTGGTGCGAGGTCTTGTCGACCAGCACCTTCACGAAGCCGTCCGTCTCGCCGGTGGTCATCGCGCGGCCCGAGGCGGCGAAGGGGAACTTGCCGACCAGGGTCTGAATGCCCTTCTCCTGCGCTTCGGCGGGCGTCATGCCCGACGTCGCGATCTCGGGATCCGTGAAGATGACGGCCGGAATCGCGCGCACATCCATCGCCGCGGGCTTGCCCGCGATCACCTCGGCGACCACCTCGGCCTCGAACGAGGCCTTGTGGGCCAGCATCGGCTGGCCGGCGATGTCGCCGATTGCGAAGACGCCCGGCACGTTCGTGCGGAGCTGCTTGTCCACCTTGACGAAGCCGCGGTTGTCCAGCGCCACGCCGATCTTCTCCAGTCCGATGTTCTCGGAGTTGGGACGGCGGCCCACCGTGACCAGCACGGCGTCGCACTCGAAGGTCTCTTGCTTGCCGCCGACGTCCAGCTTCACCTGGCCCTTGCCGCCCTTCTCCTCGAAGCCGAGCGCCTTGGCGTTGGTGTGCACCTTGATGCCCTTCGACTGCAGCTTCTTGGCGACCACCGCCACCAGCTCGGGATCGACGCCCGGCAGCAGCTGGCCGGCGGCCTCGACGACCGTCACGTCGGCGCCCAGCTTGGCGTAGGCCGAGCCGAGTTCGAGGCCGATGTAACCGCCGCCGATCACGACCAGCTTCTCGGGCACGTTCGCGGCATCGAGGGCCTCGGTCGAGCTCCAGACGCGATTGCCGAACGGGAAGCCGGGAATCTGGATCGGACGCGAGCCGGTCGCGATGATCACGTTGTCCGCCTGCACGAGCACGGGGCCCTTGTCCGTCTGCACTTCGACCTCACGCGCGGACTTGAAGGTGGCCGTGCCGGCCAGGTACTCGGCGCCGTTGGCCTTGAGCAGCGTCGCGACGCCGCCCGTCAGCTTCTTGACGATGCCGTTCTTCCAGTCTTGCAGCTTCGCGAAGTCCACGTGGGCGGATTCGACCACGATGCCCATCTTGTCCGAGTGCTTGGTCTTCTCGAAGGTCTTCGCGGCGTTGATCAGCGCCTTGGAGGGGATGCAGCCCACGTTCAGGCACACGCCGCCCACGTACTGCTTGTCGACGACGAGCGTCTTCTTGCCCAGCTGAGCCAGGCGGATGCCGGCGACGTAGCCGCCAGGGCCGGCGCCGATGACGAGAGCGTCTACTTTCTTGGTTTCCATCGGGATCTCCTATTCGCTGATTTCAGGTTCAATTTTAACGCGCCGGTTGTCCGATCGGCGAGGGGGAGGGGGGCGTGGCCGTCGACGGTTGAACCGGCACGGTCTCGCTCGCGGTCGGGCTCGCTGAGGGCAGCACGGGCGCCCAGGTGTTCACGGGGAAAGTGTTCAGTAGGCCGTCGGAGGCGATCGCCGCCAGCGCCGCGCTGCTCATGCGCGACTCGCTCGCACCGATCATGCGCTGATCGGTGTAGCGCGCATGCCAGATCATCGCGTGCGCGTTGGTGCCGTAAAGCTGGCCGCGCACCTGCACGACGGACACCGGCACGGTCGCGAAGTAGCTGATGCCTTGCGGGCTGACGACCGGGCGCTCCTCTTGGATCTCGTGGAGGTTGACGATCGTCTCCTGGAACAGCGAATCGGCCTGCAGGTCCTGCGCCAGGCGGTCGAAGAGGGCATCGGGCACCTCGCGATCGGTATCCAAGCGATCCACCAGCTCGCCGTAGGCGGCCGCGCCGTCGCCCATGTTGAGTTCACGCGCCACCTCGGCCGTCGACACCACGCCGTACTTCTTGGCCGTGAGCGCGTGCGCGAGGGCGTCGGAGACGAAGGTCGAAGAGACCTGCGCCTCGGTCATGTTCAGCACGGGCAGAATCGCGATCGTGCGCACGCGCGCGGCCGCCACGTCATGCGGGCCGGCCGAGGCCCAGCAGCCACCGAGCAACAGCATCAAGGCGAACGGGACGAGCCGCTTCATGGCGCTTCTCCTTCCGGCTTGGGCATGCGGTTCACGAGGTCCGCGGCCATCTCCCGCACGAGGCGCAGAAAGCCCGCGTCGCCCTGCGTGCCGCGGAACGGGCGTTCATCCGTGTCCATCCAGACGCGCAATCCGGAGCGCGGCTCGAAGACCTGGAACGAAAGCGAGGCGCGGCCGTCCACCAGGCCGCTCATGGCGACCTCGAGCGTCGGCAGCAGCAATCCGTTGGTGTTGAAACGGTTCGCCAATCGGCTCGCCAATTGCGGATCGACCGCGCCGTCCGTCTTGGCCTCGTCCACCAGCTCCTGGTAGTACTGAAGGCCTTCGGGCCCGGCGATCAGCCGGCGCGTGCTGTCCGCGCCGACGATGCGGAAGAGCGTGTGCTCCCGGAGCGCGTCCGAGACGTCGTCGCCGACCCACGTGCCGACGAGGCCGTGCATCGGCACCACGTCCGGCGGCAGCACGGCCAGGCTGGTGATCGCGTAGGGCATCGGCGCGGGCTCGCAGCCGGTCGCGAGGAGGGCGATCGCCACCACGCCCGAACGCACGAAGCGGCCAAGACCTCCGAAGAAGCCCGGCCGCCGTGCCGTCATGGACCTAGAGCTCCGCGAAGAGCAGGTCGGGATCCTGCATGTAGGCGATTACGGTGTTCAAGAAGCGCACCGCGTCCGCGCCGTCGATCAGACGGTGGTCGAACGAGAGGCCCAGGTACATCATGTCGCGCACGACGATCTCGCCGTCGCGCACCACGGCGCGCTTCTCGATCTTGTTCACGCCGAGAATCGCCACCTCTGGGTGATTGATGATCGGCGTGGCGAACAGACCGCCCACCGAGCCGACGTTCGAGATCGTGAAGGTGCCGCCCGTCAATTCTTCCAGCGTCGCCTTGCCCTCGCGGGTTTTCTCGGCGAGCGCGGGAATCTCGCGCGCCAGCTGGAACAGGCTCTTTTGATCCGCGTGGCGCACCACGGGCACCATCAATCCGTTGTCCGTCGCCGCGGCGAAGCCCAGGTTGATGAACTTCTTGACGACGATCTCTTGATTGGCGTCGTCGATCGAGGCGTTGAAGAGCGGGAACTGGCGCAGCGCCGCGATGCAGGCCTTCATGATGAAGGGCATGTACGAGAGCTTGATGCCCTGCGCCTCGGCCTTGGGCTTGAGGCGGCCGCGCAGCGCGACCAGATTGGTCATGTCGACCTCGTCGAAGGTCGTGACGTGCGGCGCGGTGTAGGCCGAGTGGGCCATCTTCTCGGCGATCTTCTTGCGCAAGCCGCGAATGGGCAGGCGCTCGACGTCGCCCTCGACGCGCAGCGGCGCGGATTGGGCATGCGGCAAGGACGCCACCGGCGCGGGGCGGCCGCCCTCGGCGTGGTGGTGCACGTCTTCCTTGGTCACGCGGCCGTGCGGGCCACTGCCGGCCACCTGGTTGATGTCCACGCCCAGATCCCGCGCGAGCTTGCGCGTGGCCGGCGCGGCGAGCGCGCGCTCACCGGTCGGCACGTGGCCGTTGGTCGCAGGCGCCGCCGCGGCCGCCTTGGGGGCCTCGGGGGCCGCCGCGGGAGTCGCGGGCGCCTCGTGCGAAGGGGCCGCGTGGCCGCCCTCGGCGCTCATCAGCATCATGCCGCCGCCCACGGGGCAGGTCTGGCCCTCTTTGAAGAGCAACTGGAGCACCTTGCCGTCCGCCGGCGCGGGAATCTCCATCGTGGCCTTGTCGGTCATGATCTCGACGAGGGGCTCGTCTTCTTTGATCTCGTCGCCTTCCTTGACCAGCCATTTGACGATCTCACCCTCGACGACGCCTTCGCCGATGTCCGGCAGGCGGAACTCGAGGACTCCGGGCTTGGTCTGGACCAACGTGTTGTGACTCATCGGATTGGCGACTCCTTCAACTAGCGAAACCGGATCAGGTGTGGACGGGCGCGCGGCGCTCTTCGATCATGCCCTTGACGAACAACTCGCCGGCACGATAGCTGCTGCGCACGAGCGGCCCGGAAGCCACGTAGCGGAAGCCCATCGCCTCCGCCTCTTGTTGATAGGCCTTGAATTGCTCGGGGGTGACGAACTCGACGACGGGCAGGTGCTTGGCCGTCGGTTGCAGGTACTGGCCGAACGTGACGATGTCGCATTCCACGGCGCGCAGATCGCGCAGGGCCTGCGTCACTTCTTCGGGCGTCTCGCCGAGGCCGACCATGATCGAGCTCTTGGTGACGACGTTCGACGCCTGCGCCTTGATGGTCCGCAGCACCTCGAGGCTCTGGCGGTACTTGGCGCGCGGATCGCGCACGCTCGGCGTGAGGCGCTCGACGGTCTCGATGTTGTGCGCGATCACGTCGGCGCCGCTTTCGCTGATCACGCGGATCAGCTCGGCCTCGCCGCGGAAATCGCCGATCAGAATCTCGACCAGCAGATCGGGCTGGCGCTGCTTGAGCTCATGCACGCACTGCGCGAAGTGGCTTGCACCCTGGTCGGGCAGGTCGTCGCGATCGACGGAGGTGACGACGATGTACTCGAGATCGAGCTGCGTCACCATCTCGGCGACCTTGCGCGGCTCCTCGGGATCGATCGGGCGGCCGTTGCGATTGGTCTTCACGGCGCAGAAGCGGCAGCCGCGCGTGCAGGTGTCGCCCATGACCATGATGGTCGCGGTGCCGCCGCCCCAGCACTCGGCGACGTTCGGGCAGCGGGCTTCTTCGCAGACGGTCGCGAGACCCAACTCGCGCATGCGGCCCTTGATGAAGTTGTAGCGCTCGCCGCCCGGCGCGCGAACCTTGAGCCATTCGGGTTTGGGAGGACGTGTGGTCATGACCGACTCTCCAGTCCCGATGCTCGCCTGTAAGTGGGCGCATTCGCGCTCGTGGCCTGGATCGGGCGATAGAAGCTTACGCCTCGGAAGAAGGGTTGTCAACGCCGCCGCGGGCCAGCAACGCGAGCGCGTCGTGAATGATGCGCGCCGTGGCGCCCCAGACGATTTCGTCGCCCATGGCGTAGTAATAGACGTCGCGCGTGCCTTCGGGCAACGCGTGGGCCTTGATTGTTAGGCGTTCGGGATCGAGAAAGTCCTCCAGCGGCAGCACGAGCGTGTAGGCCACCTCGCGCGGATCGACCACCTGCCAGGAGTCGTCCGGAATCACGCCCAGATACGGCGTGATGCGCTGGCCAAGGCGGGTCGCCATGTCGTCGAGCGGGCCGAGGACGTCCACGCGGGCGGGGTCGAGGCCGATCTCCTCGTGGGTTTCGCGCAGCGCGGTCGCGAGCAGGTCGACGTCATGGGGCTCGACGCGGCCACCCGGAAAGCAGATCTGGCCGGTGTGGGCGCGCACGGTGTCGCTGCGGCGGGTGAGCAGCAGGTGAGGACGGCCGTCGCGCTCCAGAATCGGCACGAGCACGGCCGAGGGCTTGATTTCGGGCAGCACGCGGCGATCGCGCGTGGCGAGGAAGTGGCGGAGGCGATCGCGATCGCGCAGCAGATCGTGCAGACGATGGCGCCAGGCGGTCTCATGCGGGCTGTGATGCATGTCCTATTATCCGTGTCGACGTCGGCGTAAACTGAGGAGCATCGGGAGGCTGCAAGGCCGCCGTGAGCCCACGCTGTGGACTCTCTACCACACAGGTACCCCATTCCCCCGGAGCTCCACCGCCAAGCCAAGTGGCGGTGGAGTTTCCATTTTATAATTCCGCAACATTCGTGCAAGCCAGGGTTCAGAAAGCCGGGGCACAAAGAGCGAGCAAGCGAAAGGAGGCCGCATGCCTTACCGTCTGCTGCTCGCGCTCATGTTCATCGCCGGGCTGCCCTCTCCCATCGACGCCGCGACGCACCACGCGACCCAATCCGTGAAGATTTCGCGCGCCGCGTTCCGTCCTCGCGTCGAGGTCATGCGTCTCGGCCAGCACCGCTGGGCGATCGACCACGCGCCGATCGGCTGGGAGCGCCATGCGCTGCCGAAGGGCGTGAAGATCACGGTCGCGTCCCAACACGCCGACAGCCGCCCGATCGAAGGTGCAAGCCGGAGCTAGTCGCCCCCTCCCCCTGGCGAGGGGGAGGGACGCCGAAGCCCTGTTCAGGGGCTGAGGCTGGGAGGGGGCGTCTCCCTGTGGCTCACAAATAGCATTGCTTTCCCGGCGGTCCGCTAAGAGACTCCCCCACCCCGTTTTCGCCCCTGGACGGGTCGCCCCCACCTACCTCCCCCTCGCCAGGGGGAGGGGACGCGAGGTTAGTGGCGGCCGCTGAGTTGGCGGGCCTGCACGATGTGCTCGGTGCCACGCCACCAGACCTTGTCGATCGGCCCGAAGGACAACGGACGGGCGCTCGCGTCGTCCGCGGCGAAGAACGCGTACTGCTCGCGCAGCACGAACAGGCGCTCGGGCTCGAACAGGCCCGACTCCTCGTCCGGCAAGGTCGCCGTGCGGTTCTGAATGTTCGAGCTCCAGCTCGGCCAGGGACCGAAACCGACGAGCAGACGGCCTGCGGGCAACTCGCCCTTTTGAGTCGCGGCCGGCTCGAAGGCCGTGCTGACGAGCGCGTCCGCCTCGTTGCGGCGGAGCGTGATGCGCGTGCCATCGCTCAAAAGGATGATCAGATCCTCGAGCACGACGGCGTGGTCATGGGACATGGGTGGATCTCCTGGTCGAAAATGCGAAGCCTCGTGGGAACATTCTACCATGGCTGACTGTCTGAAATCGCGTTGTCAGGCCCACCTGGCTGTGTTATGCTGGGGCTGCAAGGGCGCGCCCTCCGGCTTTCGGCGGCCTCGATGACGAGACCGCGGCACGCCCAAAAGACGGCCGAAGATGGCCTGTGGAGAAACCATGAGCGATACCCTCAACGCCCCCGTTCCGCCCCAGTCGCTGCCGATTCAGTACAAAGGGCGCAAGGACCTCTTGGGCCAGTCGCGCGTGCGTCTGGAGCAAGTCGCCAAGACCCTCAATTTGCCGGCCGGCATCTGCGATCGCCTCTTCGCCCCCCACCGCGTCGTGCAGACCTTCAGCCCGGTGCGCATGGACAGCGGCGAGATCTCGGTGTTCCCCGGCTATCGCGTCGAGCACTCGAACATTCTGGGCCCCTACTACGGCGGCATCCGCTTCCACCACGAAGTGGACCTCGACGCCATCACGGCGCTGGCCTATCTGCGCACGCTGCAATGCGCGCTGATCGGCATTCCCTTCGGCGGCGCCAAAGGCGGCGTGACGGTGGATCCGACCCAGCTCTCCGACGGTGAGCTCGAGCGCCTGACGCGCCGCTACACCTCGGACATGGGCATGATCTTCGACCCCAAGAAGGACATTCCGAGCCCCGACGTCTACACGAGCGAGCGCGAGATGGCCTGGATGATGGACACCGTGAGCGTGAACCACGGCTACGCCGAGCCGGGCGCCGTGACGGGCAAGCCGCTCTCGATCGGCGGCACACAGGGCAACACCGAGGCCTCGGGCCGCGGCGTCGCGATGGTGGTCGAGGAGTACTTCCGCCGCGCCGACAAGCCCCTCAAGGGCGCGACCGTCATCATCACCGGCTTCGGCAAGATCGGCCGCGTGGCCGCGCAACTGCTGCAGCGCGTGGGCGCCAAGATCATCGGCGTGAGCGATCGCTCGGGCGGCCTGTACGACGCCGACGGCATCGACGTCGAGGCGCTCTGGCAGCACATGCTGGCCGGCAACGACCTCGGCACCTTCAAGGCCGCGGGCGCGATGCCCGAGGACGAATTGCTGCTCACGGAAACGGATCTGCTGATTCCCGCCTCGCTGAGCTGCCAGATCACGCGCAGCAACGCCGAGAAGGTCCAGGCCAAGCTGATCGTCGAAGGCGCCAACATGCCCATCACGCCCGAGGCGGACAACATCCTCGGGCGCCGCGGCATTCCCGTGGTGCCGGACATGCTGGCGAACGCCGGCGGCGTGATCGTGGGCTACTTCGAGTGGGTGCAGGACAACAACCAGCTGTTCTGGACGGAAGAAGAGGTCGTCGATCGCCTGCGCACCGTCATGATGCGTGCCTACGGCAAGGTGCACGAGCGCGCCGGACGCGACGGCCAGACGCTGCGGCTCGCGGCGCACACCGAGGCGTTGCGCACGCTGGTGGAAGCGGCGACGATTCGCGGCTTGTATCCCTAGCCCCGTTTCGAAACTCGGCCCCGCTTCGGCGGGGCCGTTGCGTTTTCAGCGGCCGTGCTGCGCGCGGTACAGCGCCTCGAAGCGCGCGCGCTGCTCGAAGAGATAGCGCGCATGCCCGCGGCAATCCTCGAGCACCTGCTCAGAGGCGGCCTCGTCCGGCGTGAACCAGGCGGCCGGTTGATCCGTCTCGGCGACCAGGGGCGTCGGCGCCGGGGCCACCGCCACGTACACGAAGTCCAGGTGCTGGTGATCCCCCAGGTCCTCGACCTGCACCAAGAGCGGCGCGGCGATGCGATGCGTGCGCGGCGTGACGTCGCGCGGAAACTCGGGCGTGAGATCGAGCAGCACGACGGCTTGGCCGGTCTCTTCGAGCACCTCGCGGCAGGCGGCCTGTTCGGGCGTCTCGCCGGGATCGACGTGGCCGCCGGGGGGCAGCCAGCGGCCCGCCAGGGGCGGCTTGCGATGGCGAATGAAGAGCAGCCTCGCGAAATCCGGGCTGAAGACGTAGACGGCGGTGGCTTCGTGTATCGGCATAACCCATGCTAGCACGCATGGTAGAATGGGGC
>DATNPP010000148.1:0-1845 GCA_036703175.1 Oscillatoriaceae cyanobacterium | reverse complement strand
GCGGCCGCGCCGAACGCCGGCTGGAACTGCCCTAATCTGCTGGCCCCGCCCGAGAGGGGCCAGTGGATCAGCGCGTTCCGTTCTTCCCGCGTGCCCCCGCCCGATGGCGGGGGCCCGCCTTCGGGCGAGGCTACTCGCCGGCGTTCTCCAGGGTGTTCTGGGCCTTTTGCGCCGTCTGGTTCACCCCTTGCGTGGCCCGATCGGCCTGGGTGTCGACGGTGCCGCGCGCCGTCTGGGCGGCCTGGTTGGCCATCTGCTGCCCCTGGGCAATCGCCTGGTCCACGGCCTCACGCCCGGTCTTGACGAGCTCGGTCGCGCGCAGACGGCTCCGTTCGACCAGATCGCCGTACTGATCGCGCAGACCGCCCGCGCGGTTGCGCAGCTCGTCGCGGGTCTCCTGTCCTGAGCGCGGCGCCAGAAGCATGGCCGCCGTCGCCCCCAGAATGCCCCCCACCAAAAACGCACCGATCCGACCCATGATTGCCTCCTTCATCCGCGCGCCGTCGCACCGAACACCAGACCCGCCAGCAGAACCAGCAGCGCCGCCCCGGCGATCGCCGGCACCAGGGCGAAATCCCCGATGAGCGGCCCCGGCACCGACGCCACGTGCGCGAGCTGGTAGCCGCCCAGCGTCGCGCCGACCACGCCGGCGGCCACAGCGCCGACCCACTCGCCTGGCAGGCGCCCCGGCGCCAGCAGATCGCCGATGTAGCCGGCGATCGCCGCGACCAACAGCATCACCAGAAATCCGAGCATGGCCATTTTGGCGGCCTCATGTAAACCTTTGTAACAAAACCCTAGCACGTCCCATGGGGGCTCGCAACCTTCCCTTGAGTGCCGGCGCGCTTCCGGTACAATGGAGGCATGAGCGTGTACACGATCCGATTGTTCGCCGTGCTGCGAGAAAAAGCCGGCCAGGAGCGCCTGGTGCTCGAGCTGGACGCCCCGCAGACGGTGGCGAGCTTGAAATCCCACCTGCGCCGGGCCTTTCCGCCGCTCGCGCCCTATCTCGAAGCCTGCCGCGTGGCCGTGAACCGCGAATTCGCGACGGACACCCGCGCGGTTGCGCCCGGCGACGAGCTGGCGCTGATTCCCCCCGTGAGCGGAGGCTGACGTGATTGCATTGCATGACGAGCCGCTGGACCTGGCGGCGGTCCACCGTTACCTGGCGAGCCCGCACGCGGGCGGCGAGGTGGTCTTCACGGGCACCGTGCGCGACCACAACGAGGGCCACGCGGTGAGCCACCTCGAGTTCGAGGCCTACCCCGAGATGGCGCTCGCCCAGCTGCATGCGATCGCCGAGGAAATCAAATCGCGCTGGAACGTCACGAAAGTGGCCCTGCTGCACCGCGTGGGCCGCGTGGGCATCGGCGACGTCTGCGTGATCGTGGGCGTGTCGGCGCCGCATCGCGCGGATGCCTTCGAGGGCTGTCGTCACGGCATCGACACGCTCAAGCGCGACGTGGCGATCTGGAAGCGCGAGACGACGCCCGAAGGCGAGTTCTGGCTCTCCAACCACCCGTGAGTATCTGATACGATGGAGCCCATGCGCCACAATCCGCTCGGCAATACCGGCCTCGTGGTGCCGCGGCTCTGCTTCGGCACCGGCACGACCACCTTCGATTGCGAATCCGCCCAGTCCAAGCAACGGGTCGAAGAATTCGGCCACGCGCTGCTGCACGCGCACGCGCACGGCATCAGCTTCTGGGACACGTCGGACAACTACGGCACCCACGCCCACGTGGCCTGGGCGCTCGCGCAGCTGCCGCGCGAGTCCGTCGTGATCACCACCAAGACCTACGCCGAGACGGCCGCCGAGGCCCGGACGAGCCTGGAAAACAGCCT
>DATNPP010000135.1:0-6086 GCA_036703175.1 Oscillatoriaceae cyanobacterium | reverse complement strand
GCCGCGCGAAGGCGCTCGCAGGATAGTCGAAGTCGCGCGCCGAGACGGTCTGTCCGTTCTTGGCGAGCGTCGCCTGGTTCGGGCTGGTGCCGGGCAACGGAAGCCCGGAGTTGTCCGTCAAGCCCGCCAGCGCGCCGAAGGTCAGATCGAGGCCGTGCGTGTCCGGCAGCGTCGCGAGATCCAGCTGCCCGCGCTCGATCGGATGTCCCGCGCGCGTGCCGGCCATGGCGTCCAGGCGCAGCCCGTCGATGTCCGCGCCGCGCTTGGTCACGACGTTGACGACGCCCAGAAAGGCGTCCGCGCCGTAGAGCGCCGAGGCCGGGCCGCGGATCACCTCGATGCGCTTGACCAGCCCGATCGGAATCAGCTCGGGGCCGAGCCAGTTCGAGCCGTCCGGCCGGTAGGGCACGGGCTGCCCGTCGATCATCAGCTTGAGAATGCGGCTCCAGCCGCGCTCGCCGCTCGAGATGCCGCGTACGCCGACGCTCGGCAACAGCTCGTCGTTCACGATGTAGAAGCCCGGCAGCGCTCGCAGCGCCTCGGCGACGGTGGTGTAGCCGCGCTCGCGGATCTCGGTGTCCGTGATGACCTCGACGTTGGCCGGGGCCTCGCGGGCGGACTGCACGTGGCGCGTCGCGATGCCGACCTGGGCCGTGTTGAAGAGCGCGTCGAGATCCAGCGTCTCGGCATGCGCGACCGGCGCGATCGCGAGGACGGCGATCGTCGGAAGCAGCACAGCGAGGCGCCGGGTGGACATAACAAGCTCCGAAGCGAGGGGACCTTTCGGCTTATACCCTTCGCCGGGCACGCTCGTCTGTGCGCAAGCCCGGGTTTCGAGCGAGCAGGCCGGTGGTATAATCCTGCCAAGCTGCCACCGCCCCGGCGGATGCCGCTCGTGCCGCACCCCGTCTCGATCGAAGGTCTGCTCAATGACGACAACCCTCTCGGCCTACGGCGCCGAAATCAGCTTCAGTCCGAAGTGGTGGAGTTACGTCAGCTCCACGCGCATCATGGTCTCGAGCTTCTGCAACGTGGCGCTGGCGAACGAAGGCATCGCCGACAAGATCGCCATGACGGCCCAGGAGCTGCTCGAGAACGCCGTGAAGTACTCCTCGGACGAGCAGCAGAACGTCAGCTTGCGCTTCACGATCCACGACGAGAGCCACATCTCGCTGGAAGTGAGCAACCACGCGAACCCCGCGCACATCGCGGTGCTGCGCGATCAGCACGCCGAAGTGAACGAGGGCGATCCGCTGATGGCTTATTTGCAAAAGATGCAGCGCGTCGCGATGGACCCCAACTCGGACGCGAGCCAGCTGGGCCTCGCGCGCATTCGCTACGAAACCGGCAACGACCTGGAACTCCGCATCGACGGCCAAACGGTGACCATGCGCGTCGAGTTCGACCTCAAGGAGGCGGCATAGCCATGAGCAAATACGCGGCGCTCGGATTCAAGAACGACAAGGTCGAGATCACCGTCGACGAGCGCGAAGGCGCCATGGTGATCCGCTTCTCCGGCAACATCGACGACGCCGATCCGGGCAAGTTCCTGGATCCGGCGCTGGAAGACATTCACCGCCAGGTGCTGGCGAACAAGCTGAACGAGGTCGACGCGGACTTCGTGGCGCTGTCTTTTCTCAACTCGAGCGGCATCAAGAGCCTGATCAAGTGGATCATGCGCCAGACCGAGCTGCCCGAGGATCAGAAGTACCGCATTCGCTTCCTCTACTCCAGCCGCGTCACCTGGCAGCAAACGAGCCTGAAGGCGCTCACCTACCTCGCACCCAAGACGGTCGTCGCGGTGCAGGTGTAGCGTGGAGTCCTTTCCGCTCAGCACCGCCACGGCGCGGCCGCATCTGGCGGCGCTCAGCGTCGCTTTCGAAACGTTCGCGGCCGCCACCACGCCCGCGCTCGCGCTCGAGGCGCTGCTCGACGAGGCCGTCAGTCTGCTCGCGGGTAGCGGCGGGGCGATCGTGGACGCGCGCGAGGTGCGCGCCGCCCGCGCGGTCGAATTGGCTCCGGAATCCGCCTTCGCGGGCGCGACGAACGTGCCGCGGCCGGTGACCATCGAGGGACGCGCCTACGCGGCCTGGCGTTTCGCGCCGGCTCCGGAAGAGGCGCTGGCGCTGCTCGTGGCCGACGCCGCGCTCACGCCCGAGCGCGCGCACGCCCTGATGCTGCTCGGGGCTTACGCGTCCAGCCGCGTCCAGTACCTGCGAGTCCGCGACGAGGTCAACGAGGCGCGCGAGCAGGCCAAGGCCGCGCACGAACAGCAGATGGAGATGGCGTTGCGCCTGTACGACCTCTACGAGGAAGCGCAGAACCAGGCCATCACGGACGGCCTCACCGGCCTCCACACGCACGCCTATTTCCAGCAGCGCCTGGCGCAGGAGATGAGCGCGAGCGTGCGTTACCAGCAGCCGCTCAGCTTCATGATCTTCGATCTGGACCACTTCAAGTCGATCAACGACACGCACGGCCACCAGGCGGGCGACATCGTGCTCAAGGAGACGGCGGCGATGCTGCAGGCCAAGGTGCGCACCTCGGACCTTGTGGCGCGCTACGGCGGCGAGGAGTTCGCGATTATTCTGCCGCAGACGCCCGAGGAAGACGCGTATCTGCTCGCGGAGCGCCTGCGCGTCGATCTCGCCGAAATCGCCTTCGACATCGGAAACGGCCGCAAGCTCAAGGTGACGGCCTCGATCGGCCTCGCGAGCCGCATCGAAGCCGATGCGAACCAAAAAGACCTCATCAAGCGCGCCGACGTGGCGCTCTACGCGGCCAAGAACCGCGGGCGCAACCGCGTGGTGCGCGCGGAAGGCCCGGCCTCCGAGGCGATGAACGCGATCGGCGCGCCGCGTCAGGGCTCGCAGGAGATGTTCCTCGCGCTCGCGCGTGCGCTCTCGGCGGCGATCGAGGCGCGAATTCCCACGCTTTACGGCCACTCGGAGGCCGTCGGCGAGCTGGCGCAGCGCGTCGCCAAGGCGCTCGGATTGCCGACGGACAAGCAAGAGGCGCTCTTGATCGCCGGCATGCTGCACGACCTGGGCATGCTCGCCGTGCCCGAGTCGGTGATTCTCAAGCCGTCGGCCCTCGATCCCGAGGAATGGGACAAGATGAAGAGCCATCCGCAGGCCGGCGTCGCGATCCTGTCGCGCTTCAGCAGCTTCGCGGGGCTGCGCGAGGCGGTGCTGTACCACCACGAGCGCTGGGACGGCCAGGGCTACCCCGAGGGGCTGCAGGGCGAGGCGATCTCGGTCGGCGCCCGCATTCTCGCCATCTGCGACTCGTACGACGCGATGATTCGCGGCGAGTACACGGACGGCAAGGGCATTCCGTCGGAGGAGGCGATCGCCGAGATTCGCCGCTGTGCGGGCACCCAGTTCGATCCGAACCTGGTCGAGGTGTTCCTCGGCGTGCTCGCGGAAGAACCGCCGCAGGAAGGCTGAATCCATGCTGAAGCGTCCGGACGACCTGCGCGGCACGCTGATGCTCGGCTTCGCGGCGCTCGCGATTCTGCCGATGGTACTCGCCGTCGTGCTGATCACGCACATCGCGGAGAGCGGCATCGCGATTTCGACCGACGAGCTCGCGACGATCAGCCGCGCGGCGCTGTCCGACACCTCCGATCGCATCGGCGTGCTGTCCCAGGAACAAATTGAAAAGACCGGCCGGCAACTGACCGAGATCGGCTCGCAGGCGGTGCGCAAGACGTCGGACGCGCTGCTGTCCGCGAGCGAGAAACGCTTTCAGGACGCCGACCACCAGCTCATCGATCAAGGCGAGCAGACCAACAAGGCCCTCGCCAACCAGCTGATCGGCCAGAGCAAGGACGCCACCAACCAGCTCGCGCACGAGCTGATCGGCATCAGCCAGCAGAACAACCGCGAGCTCGCGGCCGACACCGCCAAGGTGGCCGAGGGCACGATCGTCTCGCTGTCGGACCGCCTGGTGAACCAGGCTTATCAGAACACGCATGCGATCAGCGACCACATCGTCGAGCAGAACCAGCAATCGGCCCAGCGCCTCAGCGAGAAGATGATCGCCGACGTGACGCGCGAGCCCGTGGTGAACTTCAAGACGCTCGCGCTGATCTTCGCGCGTGGCATCGCGACGGACAAGGTCGCGGCGATCGGCGACGGCTACCTCGCGGTCGTCAATCCGGCCGGCCGCGTCATCGCGAGCACGCGCTATCCGAAGTGGACCTCGCTGCGCCGCCTCGAGATCGTGCAAGAGGCGCTCGACACCCACGACTCCGAGAACCGGCTGTACCACTTCAAGGACGGCAACGACGAGTATTTGGGCGTGTTCGCCCGCCGCGACGACGGCGGCGCGGTCATCTTCGCCTACCTGGCGGATCGGGCGCGCGTCGACACAGATCGCATGAAGGACGACGTGCAGACGACGCTCGAACAGATGAGCCGCGCCAGCTCCCAGTACGTCATCGGCCGCATTCAGGCCGAGCGCCCGCTGATGCGCCAGCAGGCCGCCCAGCTCTCCAAGCAGGCGATCGCCAAGCTCGCCGCCACGAGCCGCGCGCTCTCGGATCGCACGGCCGCGCGCATGCGCAGCCGCGCCGATGCCGTCTCCGCGAAGGCCGTCTCAGGCATGACGAGCCGCGCGACCGCGCTCGCGAACTCGTCCGCGCAGGCCATGAACGCCCGCGCTCAAACCATCGCGGCCGCCGCCCTCACGGCGATGCGCCCGATCGGCGCGCAGCAATCCCAGCAAGCCGAGCAGGCCATGCGCGCGCAGGCCGCCAAGGCCGTGAAGGAAACCTCGCAAATCGTGCCGCGCGCCGCGGCCGAGGCCAGCCAAAAGGCGACCGGCCGGATGTCGCCCGAGGCGCACCGCCTGGCTGATCGTGCGCGACGCCAGATGTGGCTGATCGCAGGCGGTCTGCTGCTGCTCGAAGTGGTGCTGGGCATTCTCGCCAGCCTGCTGATGTCCGGCCGCATCGCCGCGCCGATCATCACCCAGCAGCAAAAGGCGCGCGAGGAGCAGGAGCGCCTCACGCGTGAAATGGAAATCGCCTCGCGCATTCAAACCTGCCTGCTGCCGCCCGTGCCGACGCTGGACGACTACGACGTGGCCGTGGCGATGATGCCCGCCGAGGAGGTGGGCGGCGACTTCGTGGATCTGGTCGTCGATTCCGCCGCGCGCGGCGCGTTCTGGATGGGCATCGGCGACGTCACGGGCCACGGCCTCACGCCGGGCCTGATCATGATGATGGCGCAGAGCGTCTTCAACTCGCTGACGCGCACGCCCGCAATGACCCCCAAGACCGTGTACGACGGCATGAACCGCGTGCTCTACCAGAACATCAAGGATCGTCTCAAGACCTCAGACCACATGACCGTCTCGGTGCTCAAGCACGAGCCGGACGGCACCTTCGTGCACTGCGGCTCGCACCTGGACATTCTGATTTACCGCCATCAAACCGGCGAGGTCGAGCGCGTGGAGACGGAAGGCCCTTGGGTCGGCATGCTGCCCGAATGCGAGGACTTCACGTTCGAGACGCGCTTCGGGCTCGACCCCGAGGACGTGCTGCTGCTCTACACGGACGGCTTGATCGAGGTGCAGAACGCGCAGCAGGAGCAGTGGGACATGGATCGCCTTTGTGAGTCCCTCGCGCGCCATTCGAAGTGCGATGCACGCGAGATTCAACAGGCGGTGATGCAGGACAGCCTGCACTGGGCCAACCGCGTGCTGGACGACATCTCCATGATCGTCGTCAAGCGCACCGCCGCGGCGCTCAGCACGGTGGTGCCCAAGGCCGAGCCGCGCGCGCGCAGCAAGGCCCGAAGCTAGAAACGTACCCTCATGATCGCCCCTTCCCCGCTGGAGCAGTGGTTCACCACGCATCCAGGCCCTTTCCGCCACTTTCTCGCCGGCACCGCGGCCGCCGCGCCGTCCTTCTCTGAGCTGCAGCCGTTGCTGCCGGGCGATTTCGAGCCCTGGCCGCTCGGCTATTCGGAGCCGGCCGGCTCGCCCGAACTGCGGGATTTGGTGGCGGCTGAGCACGGGGTGCCGAGCGCGTGCGTCACGATCGCCTGCGGCGCGGTCGAGGCCAACTGGCTGGCGCT
>DATNPP010000128.1:0-5492 GCA_036703175.1 Oscillatoriaceae cyanobacterium | reverse complement strand
GCCGACCATGCCGCACACGGAGACCACCGCCGCCGTGAGCAGCGAGGCCAGGGCGATCACCCAGCGGCGATCGCGCTCGACATGCACACCGAGGCCATGCGCGGTCTCCTCGCCCATCTGCAGCAGATTGAGGCGCGGCGTGAAGTAGGCGATTCCCAGAAGCGACAGCCCCACGTACGGCGCGAGCAGGGCGAGTTGCGACCAGCCGAGCCCGGAGAAGCCGCCGATGAGCCAGAAGTAGAGCCGCGTAAAGGATTCGCTGCGCGCGAGCATCGCGAGCGACAGGCAAGCCGAAAGAAACGCGCTCACCGCCACGCCCGCGAGCACCAGGCGATCGACCGCGAGCCCGCGTCCTGGCTGATGCGCGAGCCGGTAGACGATCGCCACCGCCGCGAGCGAGCCGACGAAAGCCAACAGCGGCACGGCGTAGGGCTGGTTGCCCCCGATGCCGAAGAGGATCGCCGCCGCGGCGCCCAATGCGCCGCCGGCCGAGGCGCCGATCAAATAGGGATCGGCGAGCGGATTGCGCAGCACGCCCTGCCAGGCCACGCCCGAAACGGCGAGGCCCAGTCCGCACAGGCCGCCCAGCAGCACGCGGGGCATGCGGACTTGCCAGACGATCGTCGCGATGCCGGCGAGCGCGGGGTCCGTCGGGTTCGCCCCACCGAGCAGCACGCGCGCGAGCTCGTGCGGCGGAACGGCGATCGCTCCTAGCGCGACGGCGCAGGCGGCCGACACGGCCCAGACGAGCAAGAACAGGACCAGCAGCAACCAAAAAGACGGTTTGAAACGTGAGACCGCGGGCGCCAAAGGGCTCTCCTTCCCGCGGCCATTATACCGCCAATGCTAGAATGGAACCGGGAGGGCCAGGCCGTGCCGGACGATCGAAAGTCACTGGGCATGCGCTGCGAGGCGATTGCCGCCGAGTACCTGGCCGAGCGCGGCTACCGCGTGCGCCACCGCAACTTCCGCACGAAGCTGGGCGAGGTCGATCTGATCTGCGAGGACGGCCCGACCGTCGTCTTCGTCGAGGTGAAAGCCCGGCGCAGCATCCGCTTCGGCGAGGCCTACGAGGCGGTGGGGTATCGCAAGCAGCAACGGATCATGGCGATCGCTGGGCTGGTGATGGCGAACTGGGGCGATCGGCCCTGCCGCTTCGACGTCGTGGCCGTGACCTTCAAGGGCAGCATGCCCGTGGTGGAGCACCTGATTGACGCTTTTCCGTAAGTCTGGTGCTCTCGCCTGCTAAATCGATTGGCTGCACTCAGACGACCGGATGCTCCCAATCCTCGAGATCAAGGCCCGACACGCGCCCGAACTCCTTGGTGTTGTGGCTTACGAGCGTCAAACGATGGGCAACGGCGACCGCCGCGATCTGCAAGTCATTCGGGCCAATCGGCGTGCCTCTCTTCTCAAGAGCAGATCGGATTCTCCCATACGCATCGACCGCGCGTTCATCGAACGGGATGCTCTCCATTTGCCGAAAGAACTGTTCGAGGAGGGCCAGGTTCTTTTCCGGAAATTGACTCTTGTAGGCGCCGAAGACCAGCTCCGCTTGAACCGTCGCACACAGCCGCACCTGGCTGGGGCCAACCTCCTTTAGCCTGGTCGCAAGAGGAATCGACGTTCCGTTCAGTAGGCGAATGCAGGCATTCGTATCCAGGAGGTACGTCAAGGCCACTCATCCCGGCGATCGTAATCGCCCTGAGGCGCTCGCTCGAGCGGTGTTCCCTGCCAATTGCCGAGCACCTTTTCGAAGAAGCCCGGAAGCCAGGTGACGCGCTCTCGCTCAGAACGTTGGGCGAGAAACTTGGCAAAATCCAAGAGCTCCTGCTGTCTTTCAGGAGGCAACTGATGGAGGGTATCCAGGATTTCTTGCTCGATAGCCATGGGCGACCTCCCGTCGACACCCCACAACGCGTCACGACATCGCTATTTTAGAACACTTTGAGCATGGGCTCGATTATCTTTACGATAAATATCGAGGCACATCCATCATCCGTGCTCACCGCAGCTCGCTTGAGCACGTCCACCGAATGCTTTGGCTCGTCCACTAATGCAGCAGCGCATGCCAGATCGGCAGCGTGAGGAAGCTTAGAACCGTGCTGAGCATGATCGTGTTCACCACCAGATTCAGCCGCAAATTGAACAGCAACGCCAAACTCAGCGAGAAGAACATCACCGGCATCGCCGCCTGCATCACCGCCGCCTGCTCGAACGGCAACGGCAAGCCGAGCACCCGCGTCAACGCCAGGGCCACGAGCGGCAGCAACACCAGGCGGCAACTCGTGGCGATCGCCACGAGCCCCAGGTTCTCCCGCCAGGCGCTGAAGCGAAGCGAGAGCCCGATCGAGAACATGATCACCGGCGAGGTCAGGTCCCCGACGTGTTCGAGCAGTTGCGTCAGCAGCGGCGGCAACGCCACGCCGTGCAATCCCAGA
Organism: Oscillatoriaceae cyanobacterium; assembly: GCA_036703175.1. Taxonomy (GTDB): domain Bacteria; phylum Cyanobacteriota; class Sericytochromatia; order S15B-MN24; family JAQBPE01; genus DATNPP01. The sequence continues at coordinate 3,051 of DATNPP010000128.1, read as the reverse complement.
CCCAGCACCAGCGCCCAGACGGGCGGAAACGTCAGCAATCGCTTGAGCAACTGGCCCAGCTTCACGCGCGATTCGCCCATCGCGCTCGCCACCAAAAACCCCAGCGTGTTCACCGCCAGCGTCGCGCCCAGCTGATCGTAGAATATCGCGAGCGTGAGCTGCTGGGTGCCGTAGAAGGCCTGGATGATCGGATAGCCGAAGTAGGTGGTGTTGGCAAAGGCCACCACCAGCATGAGCGCGCCCATGTCGGGGCGGTCCAGCTTGAGCGCCCGCGCGATGGCGTAGCCCAGCGCGAGGCCCGAGAGCACGACGACCCAGGCGATCGCCGGCATGTAGAGCAAGGACCACGAGAGCTTCGCGTGGTACAGCGCCATGAAGATCAGCGCCGGCAAGGTGACGTAGAGAACCAGGTGGTTGAAGTCTTTGGCCGACTCGGCCTGCACCAGGCCGATCTTGCGCAGCACGTAGCCCGCGGCCACCATCACCACCACGAAGAGCACGAGCGCTAACATGGCCTGATTGTCGCACAAAAAAAGCAGGGCTTTCGCCCTGCTCGAATCAGATCGCCTTTAGCGCCGGCGCGTCGACACCCGAACGGGGATCGGCACGTACGCCCGGGCATACATCGGGCGTCCCTGAAGAATAGCGAGCAGCGAATCGAGCCACTCTTTGAAGCGCTTCATACCGAACCCCCTTCCTTGCGAGCGTCGCCCCGTTCCCCCTAAGGGACGCTCGGCTCTTTTTAAGATATATGAACCGATTTCATATTAGGGCGTTTCGCCGAACAGGTCAACCCATTCTGTCCTTGACGCCCCTGCGGTATCGAGCTTGTAGACGTTTTACCCAAAAGCTGACCTATGGAGACTGTTTTGCTGAGGAATTTCCTCGCCTCCAGTAGCTTGCCCGCTGATCGCGGTATAAGAGCAACAGAGGTCACGCGCATGCTCTGCCCGAGCGTCCTTCCGAACCCCGTCAACAAGCCAATTCCACGCCCAAGGCGCCGTCACGGCCTCACGCTGATCGAAACGGCGCTCGTCGTGTCGATTTTAGGGCTGCTCGCCTCGATCGCCGTGCCGCGCTACATCGCCGCCGAAGATCGCGCACGCGACACCCAGATGGCCGCGAGCATGCGCACGATCGAGATCGGGCTCGAGAACTACCACACGGATCACCGGCGCTATCCGGCCACGATCGTCGATCCGACCTTTCTCGCGGGCAACTATTTGCCGAACAACCATCTGCCGACCGCGCCCTGGTGCAAGCACCCGCAAACGGCCCAGGCCTGCTTCGAGCCGCCGTACGACTTCGCCGAGGACTCCTGGCCCGGCATCGTGCAGGCCGCCCAGACGGGCATCTGCCCTGCGAGCTGGCTGGACGACGCCCACCTGGCCGATCCGCCGGCCATGTACGACGACATCGGGGTCGTGCGCTACAACTTCTACGCCGATTCGGACGTGTACCAGCTCTTCGGCCAGGGCAAGAACGGCTCCCAGCGCACGCTGCTCCAGCCGCTGAGCAACCACGGAGTCTAAGAGCCCGTAATCGTGAGCACGTGGCCGTTCTCCTGGTAGAGCCGGCCCTGCGGATCGGTCGCCTGCAGCGCGAAGTGCTGGCCGTCGACCTTGTAGATCACGGCGTTCGGCCCCGGGCTGGCGCCGTCGGGCACGATCACGGGTGGACTGGCGCCTTGCCCGCGCAGGTAGTCGGCGATCGCCCCCGGATCGCGCGGCGGATGGCCCTGTTTGATCTGGATCGCGACGATCGCATGCACCACGGCCCCGAGGCGCTGATGACAGGCGCGCTTGATGCTGGGCGGGCCGAAGGCCTGATTGGCCATGTCCGCCCCCTGATAAGCCGCGAGCAGCCCGACGATGCCGCCGAGCACCAGCGCCCGTGTCGCGATCTTGCGCACCTGCGCCTTCTTGCGGGCCCGACGGACCGGCTCGGCGCTCTCCTCGACACACGACGCGCAAATCCCCGCGTCCAGGCAATTCGCGCAGAAATAGCTCCGGCAGCGCTTGCACCGGCCGGTCGCCAGCAAGTCGCCATGCCGACTGCAACGCGGCAGGTCCTTGCACGCGTTGCAAAGCCCCGCCTCGTTCAACACCGTCAAATTCCCGCAGCGGGTGCATTCTCCGGCCCTGGCCATGCTGCCAATCTACCCGTGCGGACGAGCGCCGACACCGGTCAGGACCGGGCGCTTTGGGGTATACAAAGGAGCGAGCATAAGGAGGTCCGTAATGGGCGACGAAATCTACAAGAAGCTGGCGAAGGTGAGCGCCAAGGAAATTGCCGACTCGCTGGAGGGCAAGGTGCGCCTCGACGCCAGGCAGACGGCCGCTGCGGACGTGAACGGCGACGGCGTCATCGACGAGAAGGACGCCGAGATGCTGGCGGACGCCGAGCTCAAGCTCGCCAACAAGATCTCGGGCGTGATCGTCGGCATGGGCACGCTCACCGACGAAGAAAAAGCAGTCGCCGACCGCAACGGCGACGGCCACGTGAACCTCACGGACAGCCAGCGCCTCGCCGACGACGCGCGCAAGGCCAAGGCGCAGACCGCCAAGCTCAAGTTCGCGAAGAAGCAGGGTTAAGAGGCGGATGGCGCCGGCGTCGGCGACGCCGTGCCGCTCGCCGGGGGCGTGTAGGTGCCGACCAGCGCCGTCACGTGCGATTGGAAATCATCCGGGTCGACGGTCTTGCCGTCGACCTGCATTTTTTGCTGGGCGATGTAATCGTTCAGCTGCTGCACGCGATCGTCCGTGCGCGGGTGGTCGCTCGTCAGCGTCAGCCAGGCGGGCGTGTCGCCGGCCGTGTCGCGCAGCACCTTCAGGAAATTGCCGAGCTCGCGCGGATCGTAGCCCGCATTGTAGGCGTAGAGCGCGCCGGCCTTGTCCGCCTCGAGCTCGTGGGCGCGATCGTAGCCCTTGAGAATCAACGTGGAGGCGATGCCGGCACCCAGCTGGGCGAGCTGGCCGCTGTTGTCGCCCAGCACGGCCGTCGTGACGCCCTGCGCCAGAAGCTGCTGCTGCACCGCCTGAATGGCATGCT
>DATNPP010000088.1:0-9185 GCA_036703175.1 Oscillatoriaceae cyanobacterium | reverse complement strand
AGCGACGCCGCGCAGGCCACCGACGCAACGAGCGCTTCCGGCACGGCCGATGGCATCGTCAACCAGACGGGTCCCGCCACGACGCTCACGCTAGACCCGAGCGACCTGCAATGCCCGACGCGCGTGGCCCCGAGCGCCTCGTTGAACCTGACGCTGTCGCTGCAGGACGCGAGTGTCCTCAAGTTCATGGCGGCGAATGCCAATTCGGCCAAGGTCTCCGTGACGCTCACGCCGCTCGATGCACAGGGCAACGCCCTCACGACCCTGAGTGGTCAGCCGTTCTCGATCCGCCAGACCGTCCAAGTGCTGTAGGAGTCGAGCCATGAAGCGACTTTTCCATGCCCTCGCGGCCGCCCTCCTGCTCACAGGCTGCCAGGCCGCTCCCGAGCTGGCCCCCGTTCCGGTTGCACCCCAAGCCGCCCCGCCCACGAGCATTTCCCGAAATGCGGTTCGCCACCTGCTCGACGCCTCCCCCAACGACGCCTGCATGTGGACGGTGACGTACGCCCAATCCATTCCGAAGGTCTGGAACAAATACTGGGAAAAGTGGGTCGACGGAAGCTTGACCGGCTCGGCGACGCTCGTCGGCAAAGGCGCACTGATCACGGCATCCTACAACCGCTACGTTTACCGGGTGCCGAACGACCAAGTTCTCGTGCTTCACAACGTCGGAGGCGGAGGCGCCATTTCCATCGATGGCTACGCGACGAGTGGCAGTCGGGAGTTGAACTTCGTGTACGGGCCCGGCGAGGTTCTGGTGTTCCGTTTTGATCCCAGCTGGTACACGGCAGGCGACGTCAGCGGGGAGTGCATGTGGGACAGCTGCTACACGGCTTATCACGGCATGAGCGTCGAAGGAATCACCGTCAATCCGAGCATGTTGACCGGCGTGACCAGCATGCTGGCGAGCCAAGCGAAGTAAGGCGATCGGGGGCAATCCGAGCCCTCATAGCGACGAGGAGGACAGCCATGCGCCATCACATCTACGGAAGCTTCGCACTGCTGATGTTGCTCGCGGGCTGCGGAAGCACGAACCTCTCCGCCCCGAACCTCAGCGCGGCTGTGCCTCGTACGAATGATAGCGTCCGGAATCCCTACGCGTCAGCTGCGCCTCATGCCCCGCTCAAGCCGATTTCCGAAGCTGCCGTCCGCCACTTGCTCAATGACGTAACGAACGACGCCTGCATCTGGGCCGTCCAATATTCCCAGTCTCTCCCTCGCATCAGAATGGGCTACGCATGGATGGACGGCGCAATCACCGGCTCGGCCTCGCTCGTGGGCAAAGGAAACCTGATCAAGGCATCCTATAATCGTTACGTCTACCGTGTTCCGGATGATCAAGTGCTCGTCGTCAACCACTTTCGCGGAAGCGGAACCCTATCGGTCGACGGTTACAGCCTCGACTCCAGCAGTGACGTGCATTACGTATTCGGCTCGGGAGAGCTCGTTGTACTGCGTTTCGACCCAACTTCTTACACGGCAGGCGCCTCGAGTTACTCCGGGTGCATGTGGAATAGCTGCTACACCGCCTATGACGGTCTGGATATCGAAGGATTCACGGTTAGCCCGAGCCTTCTTGGCGGTGTCAGCAGCATGCTTGCCAACGAAGCCAAGTAAGCTGGCCGAAAATTTCTCCTCCCCCTTCCGCCCTCTCTCCCCACCGCGCCCGGCATCCTCCGATGCCGGGCGCGGTGGGGATGGTGCCAGATCCGTTTTGCCTCAGGGATCGCGACGCTTCCATTAAGCCTGCCGCGCCAGGCAGCCACACGCTGCTCGCTCATTCGAAGGCCTGTAGACATTTAAAATATTAAGGCTTTAAAAAACATTTCATTTGAACTATACATTAACAGTGACTATGATAGGTTTTGTCTACAGAGAGACCGCAGGGAGAAGAGTCATGCGCCAACACCTTTTCGGAAGTTCCGCCTTGCTGATGCTGCTCGCGGGTTGCGGGACCCTGGATGTCTCGGCCGCGAACCTTCGCACGGTGAGTGCGCACCGCACGGGTTACGTCGCTACGGCTTCCCAGACACAAACCTCCACCGCTGCCGACCAGGTACGTGTGCTGCCCGCGACGCATGCCAGCACTGCCCCCAAGGCGCCTGTCGCAAGCCCGACGCCGGCACCGAAGCAGACGCCCGACGCGACGGGCACAGCGAGCGCGACCGCCTCGGTGACGAACGCGACGACCCTGGGCCAGGCGACGGCCGACGCGGACACGATCCGATTGATTCCCATCATCGGCGACGACGGCATGGTGGATTCCGCGTCGACGGAGCCCACGAGTGGTCTGGTGACCTGGACCTTCCAGGCGAGCGACGGTGCGACGACCTTGCACATCGCCTCGATTCGCGTGGTGCTCCAATCCGTGGCCTGCTACCCCACCCCCGCGCTGCCGAGCCTGCCTCCGAATGCCAGCGCCACGAGCGTGGCGACCGACACGCCCCCCTTGTGCGCCGCCAACGCCGCGAGCGATACGGTAGACACGAGCGGAACAGGCGATTCCGGCGTCGTCGATCAAAGTTGGCCCAAGACCACTCTCTCCTTTTCCTCCGATGCCCTGAAGTGTCCCGCCAGCCTGGCCCCTGGGAGCACCGGCACCGTGAGCCTTTCGCTTCAAGATCCCGGCATTCTTAAGTTTTTGCGCGCCAACTACGGCACTGCCCAGCTGACGATGAGCCTCACGCTGCTCGACTCCCAGGGAAAGGCCCTCGCGGCCAGCAACGGACAACCGTTCGTCATCTTGCAGAACATCCAAGTGTTTTAAGGAGGAAGTGCGTCATGTGGAAACGTCTCATCAAAGCCCTCGCGACCGCCTTCTTGCTCAGCGGCTGCCAGACCCTCCCGACGCTGGTGCCGCCAGCAGCTCCCGCGTCGCCATCGGCCTCCCATCAGCTGCAAGACGAAACGCCCGGGCGCCATCTCCTGGAGACAAACGGCAGCAATGATGCCTGCATCTGGGCCATGCAATACGAGCAATCGCAAGTGACCGTCATGACCGGAATTTCCCTGTACCAGTCGTCGCCTCCGGCATGGATACAGACGTACAAGAATCAGGTGGCCCTCCCGGCCGGCGCGCTCCTTCTCGAGAACTACGCTGAAGAATTCAATTCGAGCCAGGTGAGACAGTTTGCCACCTACCTCACCGGCAACGCGGATTTCGTCGGCAAAGGCTCCTTGAAGAAGGCGTCGTACAACCGCTACATCTATCAGGTCCCGGACAACCAGATGCTGGTGATCAACCATCTTGCCGGCAGCGGCGCCATTTCGATGGACGGCTACAGCGTGGACGCTTCTCGTGGCGATGTTCACTACGTCTTCGGCGCCGGCGAGATCGTCGTCTTTTCGTTCTCGCCCACCCGGCACTTCGTCAACACGACGGTAAACAGCGAAGGTCACTATTCAGGCTACGACGGCTTGACCATCGAGGGCTTCACGGTGAGCCCCAACGTCTTGGGCGGCGTCAGCAGCATGTTGGCGAGTGAAGCCAAGTAGGAGGTCGCGAGATGGTTGCGCGCTTGTGCCGGGCCGCCCTGAGCGCCGACGCGAGCAAGTAGTCATCCGGTGGATTCCGCGGGGGGCCCATGCTACATTGGTAGGCTCATCACGCCCCGACACTCCCAGAGGATCCACCATGAACGTGCACACCCAGCTCTCGGACGCCGTCCGCCAGGCCGTCGAAAAGGCCTTCGCCGAATCCGCCGAGCCGCAGGTCTCGCGCACGCAGGACACCCAGTTCGGCGACTACCAGACCAGCGTGGCCATGCGGCTGGGCAAGACGCTCAAGCGCAACCCGCGCGAGGTCGCCCAGCAGCTGACGGAAACGATTGCCTGGCAAGGCCTCACCGAGGCGCCCGAAATCGCGGGCCCCGGCTTCATCAACTTCCGGCTCTCGAACGACTATCTGGGCAAGATGGTCGCCCGCATCGCCGCCGATCCGCGCGGCGGCGTCGAGCCCACCACCACGCCGCAGACCGTCGTGCTCGACTTCTCGAGCCCCAACGTCGCCAAGCGCCTGCACGTCGGCCATTTGCGCTCGACGATCCTCGGCGACGCGATGACCCGCGTGCTGCGTTTTCTCGGGCACCACGCGATCGCCGACAACCACGTGGGCGACTGGGGCACCCAGTTCGGTCTGCTCATTCTGGCCTTCCGCCGCTTTGGCGACGAAGAAGCCTTCAAGCTGGATCCCGTGCCCTATCTGGAGGACCTCTACAAGCGCGCCAGCGAGCAATCCAAGCAAGACGAGGCCTTTGCGGCCGAAGCCCGCGCCGAGCTCGCCAAGCTGCAAAAGGGCGATCCCGAGAACCTGGCGCTGTGGAGCCGCTTCGTCGAGATCAGCCGCTGGGACGTGGAGCGCCTCTACGGCATGCTCGGCGTCAGCTTCGACCACTGGCTCGGCGAGAGCTTCTACAACCCCGCGCTGCCGAACGTGGTTTCGGGCCTGCTCGAGCGCGGCATCGCGCGCGAGGACCAGGGCGCGGTCGTGGTCTTCTTCGACGAACCCGAGCTCGAGAAGCATCCGTTTTTGGTGCAGAAGCAAGATGGGGCTTTTCTCTACAGCACGACGGACATCGCCACGATCGAGTACCGCCAGCGCGAGTGGCATCCGCAGCGGGTCCTCTACTTCGTCGATCGCCGCCAGGAGCTGCACTTCCGCCAGCTTTTCACCGTCGCGCGCAAGCTGGGCTACGAGATGGCGCTCGAGCACATCGCCTTCGGCTCGATTCTGAACGCCGAGGGTCGCCCGCTCAAGACGCGCGAGGGCAACACGCCCAGCCTGCGCGGGCTGCTGCAAGAAGGCATCGACACGGCGCTCGCGCTCGTGCGCGAGAACCGGCCGGACTTCTCGGCCCAACAGGCGGCCGACGTGTCGCGCTCGGTGGGCATCGGCGCGATCAAATACGCGGATCTCAGCCAGAACCGTCTGACGGACTACAAGTTCGACCTCGCGAAGATGATCGCCTTCGAGGGCAACACGGGCCCTTATCTGCAATACACCTACGCCCGCATCTCGAGCATCTTCCGCAAGCTGGGCGCCGATTGGACGCCGCCGACGCAGGTGCGCTTGGAGGCCCCCGAGGAGATCGCCCTCGCGCGCCAGCTGACGCGCTTCGAGGAGACGCTGCTCAAGGTCGCCGAGGCGGCGATGCCGAACTACCTGTGCGACTACCTCTTCACGCTCGCGAAGGCCTACAGCACCTTCTACACCAACTGCCCGATCCTCAAGAGCGAGGGCGAAACGCGCGAAAGCCGCCTGGCCCTGTGCCGCGCGGTGCAGAACCAGCTGGCCGCGGGCCTCGGCTGCCTCGGCATCGAGCCGCTCACGGAGATGTAAAGCCGATTTCCAGACGTGAAAAGACCCCACGGCGATCGCCGTGGGGTCCGCTGATGGTGAAAAGCGACTAGGAGCCGACCTGCTGTTGCTGCGGCTGCGGCTGCTGCGGGGCGGTGCCAGCGGTGCCAGCGGTGCCGCCCTCGCCGGGCGCTCCGGGAGCCGGACGGCGCGGCGCGCCGCGGCGCACGTACACCTTGCGCTTCTTGAACTTCAGCGCGTACTCCTTGTTGCGTTTCGCCTTTTCGGCTTTCAGATTGTTCTTCTTGCTCATTCTACCTCCGGAAGCAATCGCGGCAGTACACGGGTTTGAGGCCGTTCGGCTTGAAAGGAACCTGCGTCTTCGCCCCGCACTGATCGCACGTCACGTCGTGCATCTCGCGCTCTCCCGTGCGAGCCGGACGGCTGCCGCCGAAGTGGCCACCATCGCCCCCACGTGCGGATTTGGCTGCCGCGCGGCAGGGCTTGCAGCGCTTGGGCGCGCTGGTGAGGCCCTTCTCGGCGTAGAATTCCTGCTCCGAAGCAGAAAAGCTGAACTCTGCGCCACAATCAGCGCAAACGATGGTTTGGTCCGTGTAGGCCATGGTAATCCTTTTCTCACCCGGGGGAACCTCCCCCAAAAATTAAGGGCATTCGCCGGCAAACCGAGCGAATACCCGAATCGACCAACAAAGCTCTTCAGTTGTCCCCCTCCAGCATACCACAATTTGGAGGGCGGCGGGAAGGCCCGTCAGTGCTCGCTCCTCTGCTCTGATTGCGCCTGCACCCAGTCCTGGCCCATCACGATCGTGAAATCCGAATCCACGTTGCCGGTCGCATCGACCTCGACCTCGCCGACACCGAGCGTGCGGGCGAGCGCTTGCGCCCCCGGCACGTCGGCGCGCTCGGCGATGATGCGTGTGCGCGCCTGGCCGGCCTCGGGCGCCGGGCCGTCGTCCTCGACGCGGAGATAGCCGTCGTGCCGCAGCACCCGGTGCAGCGCGACGAGGGCCTTTTCATCGCCGACGCCGTCCAGCACGGCCACGCGCGCCCGATCGGGGGCCTGCGCGAGCGGCGCCTCGTCCTGGTCGAGGAACGTGTGGACGAGCGCCGCCGTGCTCGCGGGATCGGCCACCCAGTACCAGCCGCGCGCGATGATCGCCTCGTGGCCGGGCACCATGCTGAGCTGCACGTCTTGCGACGTGAGGCCCTTGCCCCAGTTCGCCATGCGCAGCAGCTCGAGCGGGCTCAAATTGGTCGCCACGTCCTGATGCGCGAGCGCCAACAAGCGCGGCGCGGCCAGCACGATGCGCGGCGTGAGGCACTGCCGAAAGAACGCGTCGAGGAAGCTCTGCTGGCGCTGCACGCGCCCGATGTCGCCGCCGTCGTCGTGCCGGAAGCGCAGAAAATCGTGCGCCTGCTGCCCGCCCAGGTGATGCCAGCCCTTGGTGAGGTGAATGTGCAGGTGCCCGGTCTCGTCGTCGTAGTTGAGATCCTTCGGCACGAACAGCGTCACGCCGCCGACCGCGTCGACCAGTTGCACGACGGCGCGCGTGTCGATGAGCAGGTACTTCTGCACCGGAACGCCCAGAAAGTCCGACACGACCTGCATGGCGAGCTCGGGGCCGCCGTAAGGGTTGGCCGCGTTGATCTTGAAGGTGCCGTGCCCGGGAATCGGCACGCGCGTGTCGCGCGGAATCGACAACAGGCGCACCTGCTGACGCGCGGGATCCAGGCGCGCCACCATCATCGTGTCGGTGTTGGCGCGCATGCCGATCACCTCGCGCCCGTGGCTCTCGTATGCGTCCGTGTTGTCGCAGGCCATGAAGAGCACGTTCGTCGGCTCGTTCAGCTGGGGCACGAGCGGCAGCGCGGAATGCCGGACGGGTGCCGCTGGCACCGCCGCTTGTTGTAGTCGCCCGTGGGCCGACTTGCCGACCAGAAGACCGAGCGACGCGCTCAGCGAGACGGCGATCGCGAAAACCGCCCAATTGGGCGACCTGGCGTTCCGCTGCCGGCGCCGGTGTCGAGCCATCGTTCCTCCCGCGCCGAACAGGCGCCCCCGCGATGCTGCCATGATACGGGCCGGCAGGCCGCCTGGCCAACAGAAAAGGGAGCGATGCCGGCTGCTAGGCGGCCGTGTCCTCGGCGATGATGTCCGCGAAGGCCTCGGCCAGCGGCTGACGGCGCTCCAGGGCGCGGATCTCGATCCGCAGCAGCGCGTGGACCATGTGCCGGGTCATGCCCGCCATCGCCACGCTGGGCGTCGTGCGATGCGCGTCCGCGAGGGCCGTGATCCGCTGCCACTCCTTCTCCGGCAACGCCAGGCGCACCGGATGCCAGGGCTCGACGAGGCCGGCGACCTCCTCCAGGCGCTCCGCCTCGAGGTCGCGCGCGTGCTCGCCGTCGAGCTCGAGCGTCAGCGCGAGATCGCGCGCCAGCTCGACCTCGACGGTCGTGCCGGCGATTTCGGCCAGGCGCGTGAGCTCGTTGAGCTCGCTCTCGGGAAGGGCCAACTCGATGGAAACCGCGGAAGATTCATTCGGTTGCATAGCGCTCGATTCCTAGGCGGGACGTGTTTCGCCTCACCAGATCTTAGACCGATTTCTGGTCCGTCATGTTCCCAAAATCCGCATAAAATCTAGCGAAGAAGCGTACCTCCCGCATCGCGGCGTCTCAGCGAATTCTTAGCCGACTCACCGCCGATTGTCAGGCATGGGCGTTACGCTGCCATGGACGTTTTACTCGAGGAGGATGACATGAAGTTCCTGAAGAAGCTCCTGTTCCCCGTGTTGACGGCCGCGATGCTGATCGGCGGCGCGATCTCGGCGCCCGACGCGCACGCCAAGACGCACCACGCCGTGACGGCCACCCCGACGCCCGGCGCGACCGCGCGCGCGCGCGACGCCAAGGGCCGTTTCGTGAGCAGCAAAAAGGCCAAGACCGCCAAGACCGTCCAGAAGTCCAAGACGGCGCGCAAGCTGCCGCCGCGTGACGCGAAGGGCCGTTTCATCAAGGCCAGCCCGACCCCCACGCCCGCGCCCGGCACGACCGCGCGCGACGCGAAGGGCCGCTTCGTGGGCACCAAGAAGGCCAAGAAGAGCCACAAGTAAGCTCTACTCCAGGCCCCGGCGATGCCGGGGCCTTTTTCGCGGCCGGCGCGCATCGGGTATAGTGAGCGTACTGCTTTCGGAGGTCCCATGCGCCGTTCGCTTCTATTGCTCGCGCTGTTCGCGGTGGGCTGCACGACTCCCAACGCCGACGATTCCACCACCTACTCGCCGGCCGTCGTCGATCTGCACAAGATCACCACGACACTCGACAGTCAGGGCATCGGCCACGTGGTCGGGCAACCGGGCGCCGTGACGGGCGGCCACGCAAGCGGCGTCTGGCTGGTCATCATGCGCAACGGCCCCGGGCCGTCACCGACGCCGCAGGCGTACCGGACGTTGCATCTGACCGCCGGCACGGAGATTGATTCCAAGGTCACGCCGATCGCGAGCGACGGCAGCTTTTCGGAAACCCTACTCGGCAGCAGCACCGCGCCGCTTCAGATCGGCGACGAGCTCAACGCGACACCGATGCAAGGCTCGATTCAGGTAGGATTCCCGGTCTACACCGAGATCGAGTAGCCCTTAGAACGGCCATTTGCCCGAATAGTCGCCCGGTATCTTGGCCGGCGGCTTGCCGAACATCACGACGATTTCTTGATGCTGCTCGAACACCATGTTCTTGGGCTCCGAGACGGGTGAGCCGTTCGCGTAAACCAGCGCGCCGTCGAGCGACACGTTCCACAGCGCGAAGAACTCGCCCAGCGTGTACGGGGCGATCACCGGGCTGTCGACCGAGATGAGCCCGTCGCCGGCATGCG